>JAGLWO010000055.1 GCA_023133395.1 Candidatus Cloacimonadota bacterium
TCGTCCTTATTAAGCTTCTTCAAATTCTTTGTATCGAAGTCTTT
Organism: Candidatus Cloacimonadota bacterium; assembly: GCA_023133395.1. Taxonomy (GTDB): domain Bacteria; phylum Cloacimonadota; class Cloacimonadia; order Cloacimonadales; family TCS61; genus JACNIV01. The sequence goes on from JAGLWO010000055.1 coordinate 45, forward strand.
GAGGGTTAGCTTAGCTTTTTTTGCTTTTTTTAGAACACTGCAAATCCTGGCATGAGCATATTGACAGTAATAGACAGGATTTTCATTTGATTTCTTCTTAGCAAGTTCGAGGTCAAAATCCATATGAGCACTTGGTTTTCTGTTGAGGAAAAAGTAGCGAGCAGCATCTTTCCCAACTTCCAGGATCAGATCGTCCATTGTTACGATTTTACCAGCTCGTTTCGACATCTTAATAATCTTACCATGTTCAATGATATTTATATGTTGAAGATAAATAACTTCGAGTTTTTTTATATCATATCCTAATGCTTGGATAGCTGCTCTAAGTTTGGAAACATGAGCATGATGGTCGGGTCCAAGAACATCTAAGATAATATCAAACTCGCGTTGGTATTTGGTTAGATGATAAGCAATATCCGGGACAAGATAGGTTGGATTCCCATCTGTTTTTATAAGAACGCGGTCTTTTTCATCTCCGAAATCAGTAGAAGAGAACCAGATAGCGTCATCTTTTTCGTATGTACAATTGGCTTCTGCGAGATAACTAAGAGCTTCTTCAAGTATTCCTTCCTGCCTAAGTTTTCGTTCCGACATCCAATTTTCAAAATTCACATCAAACTTTTCCAGACTTGCAACCTGCATTTTATGTATTTCCTCTAATGCATAGTTCTTCATTCTTTCTAATCTGTCTTTTTCTGAAATATGGAAAAGTTTAGATCCATCAATTATGTTTAGATTGTTAACAAGTTCTTTAATGTATTCACCATGATAAGCTTCTGGTGGAAAATCTTCGAATCTTTCACCATGCAGTTCACGATACCTTAGTTCTAAAGATTCAGCGAGTATATCAACCTGATTTCCAGCATCATTAATATAAAACTCACGGAAGGCATCGTATCCCACAAATTTCATTATGCGATATAACGAATCTCCATAAGCACCAGCACGAGCACTAACGATATTCAAAGGACCTGTTGGATTGGCACTGATAAATTCAAGGAGAACCTTCCTTTTCTTTCCATATTTTGAGGAACCATATTTCTTTTTTGCTTTGATAATATTTGCAAGTGCTTTATGATAAATGTTGTTTGCTAATTTAAAATTTATAAAACCCGGTCCAGCAATATCAACAGATTTATAATTTCTTTTTTTATTAAGTATCTCCGCAAGCTTTTCAGCCATATCGCGGGGCTTCATTTTATTCTTCTTTGCATTCAGAAGGGCTACATTTGTAGAAAAATCTCCATGTTCAATATTATTTGGAACTTCTATGGTAAAGTTTTCTTTGTATTTTAGATTCAACTTGTCCAGACTATCTTTAATATCGGAAAATATTTTACTTTTTATCATTAGCTTTGTCTAATTTCCTTTTCACTTCTGGAGTTATTTTGTATAAATCTTCAAGCTTATAATATTTCCTTTTTACTTCACTAAAAATATGAACGATAATATCAGCAAAATCCAATAATACCCAAGTTGCATTTTCCATTCCTTCAACTGAAAGAAGCTGTATATTATGCTCCTTTGCTTTTTGAATGATATTGTCAGCAATTGCTTTTATGTGTAATTCAGCTGATCCATGACATATTATTATTGAATCTGTAAAATCGGTTTTTCCTTTTACATCGATATGAATTAAATCCTCGGATTTTTTATCTGATGCCCACTCTATAATTTTTTTAACTGCTTCGTCGTGTTCTATTTCCATATTCTCCTATTTAAAAATAGTCTTTATAATCTTTTCCTAAAATTATTTGAAAATCTTCTATTGTATTGGGATCAAGCGTGAAAATTCTTCTTTTTATACCAGTTATTTTCATTAAATACTTTAGTTTTTCTTCATCATCTTTTTTTATTACAATCAGCGTCTTCCCATATATGAACATGTCTCTTTCTACATTTTTCCAGGCAATTATATCCAGGTTTTTGATGTTCTTATTTATGAGATACTCTTTTACATCTTTTGCTGCGCCATCAATACCACAGCCATTTAATACTGTTATCTTTACAGAAGAAACTGCAATTTCATCTCCGGATATATTTGCTTTTCCTTTTTTAAAGAACAAAATAAAAAATGAGCATAAGGTTAATACCAAAACTGCAATAACTATTAACAATGCTCTTTTTTTAATGAAAGACAAATTATTTTTTGGGCTTCTCATTGTCAAATTGTTCTTTGAGCATTTTAAAAGCTCTATCGAAGGATTCAGGGATGACGCGTGTACCCGCTGTAGAGGTCATAAAACTTACATCACCAGACCAACGGGGAACAATATGAACATGAAGGTGTTCGTCGACACCAGCACCAGCTGCCTTACCTAAATTAAGTCCTATATTAGTTCCATCGGGGGAGTAAACTTTATTAATAACTTTTTCACAGAGTTGTACTGTTTCAAATAAATCGTATAACTCTTGTTTTGAGAGATTGTTTAAGGCAGGAACGTGATTATTTGGAACAACCATAAGATGACCATTATTATATGGATATGTATTCATTATCACAAATGATAATGTAGTTCTATAAAGGATCAAATGCTTTTTATCATTTTCTTCAGAAGGCGTTATACAAAGGATGCATTTATTATCTTTTTCTGAAAGTACATACTTTAAACGCCACGGAGAATATAAAATTTCACACATAATATCTCCTTACTTATCGTAGTAATCTGCTTTTTTCAAATATTCAGATTCTAATTTTTCAAGCTGTTCTATTGAATTCACACCTGATGCTTCTATCATATCTTCCAGTAATATTGATGTTACAAATTTTCCTTCCTTTTTCATAATTTCAACTGTGTCGGTGAGATAGTATTCTTTCTGGATGTTGTTATTATTTACTCTTTTGAGTGCCAAAAATAGACTTAGAGCATCAAAACAATAAATTCCTGTATTAATCTCCATAATTTGCTTTTCTGCTTCTGTAGCATCTTTAAATTCAACAATCTTTTTTATACTATCATTTTCGTTTCGTAAAATTCGACCATATCTTAAAGCGTCATCCATAATTGCAGTTAAAAGTGTACAGGAAGCATTGAGCTTTCGATGGTGTCTCAACATCTTTTCCAGAGTTTGATGTCTAAGCAGGGGAACATCTCCACAGAGTACGAAAATATCACCGTTAAAATTTTTAAAATTATCTTCTGTCATCATTACCGCATGACCGGTCCCGTTCTGTTCTTTTTGTTCAACAAATATAATTTTACTTTTTTGGGGAACTATATCAGTTACAAGGTTCTTTTTATAACCAACAACAATAACAACAGTATCACTATTGATTTTGTTTGCTGTTTCAACAACTCTGTTGATCATAGGCTTACCAGCGAGTTTGAAGATTACCTTAGGTTTATCAGATTTCATTCTGATGCCCTGACCAGCAGCTAAAATTATTGTTGCAATTTGTTTCATTGAATATCCTCGTAAATTTGCAGAATTGTATTATTCATTTTCGGATGAACAAATTCAGGACATATTTCAACCAGCGATCTCAGAACAAACTCCCTTTTATGAAGTTCCGGATGTGGTATAACTAAATAATCCTCGTTTATAATTTGATCTCCATAGAATAAAATATCGATATCAATAATTCTTGGCTCCCATTTTTTTATGCGGATTCTTCCTAGTTTGAATTCTGTTTCTAGGCATTTTGTCAAAAGCTCTGCTGGTTCGAGATCGGTTTCGATTTTTAAAACGCAGTTTAAAAACTTGGGTTGATTTGTATTACTAACAGGTTCAGTCTCAATAATTATACTGCTTTGTAGAACATTTATTCGCGGATATACATCTAAAGCAGACTTAGCTTTCAAAATATTTTCTTCACGGTTACCTAAATTTGAACCGAGACCTAAATAGCAGACCATTAACGACTTCTTTCCATTTCAAGTTCAACTGAACTCAGAGAACCATTAATTGGTACAGACGGTTTTTTTATTTTTACATTAGCCCAGATGATTCTTGGAAAGTTTTCGAAAATTGAATCGAGAATAGTATTTGCACACACTTCTAATAAATAAAATTCTTTCTTTTCGAGTGTGTGTTTAATTATATTATAAACTTTTGTATAATCAATCGTATCTTCAAGGTGCTTTATTTCTTTGTCATGAGCAGGATTAGATTTATAAGAAAAATTTACTATGAACCTTTGTCCGAGTTTTCTTTCTTCGGGATGAACACCATGATACCCGTAAAAAACCATTTCATTTAAATAAATTCTCATTGTTTCACCTTTTCAACTATTTCAAAATTAATACTGTTTGCATATTTTTTATCTACAGAATGAATAATAATCCCACTTAAGAGTAACCCAATAAATGATAATAAAATCGAGAAATTCTCAGTTAGTCTGATTACGAATTTACTTATGATATAAAATATTATCATACATATAATTGGGAATATAAAAATTAAAAACGAGGAAAATATTCTGACCCCAGGTGAAATATGCACTCTAACCATATCGCCAATATTCAGTTTAAGTTTATTTCTGATTTTATGTATATTCTTCCTATTATTTGAGTGACAGATTCCTCGTAATGCACAGTTATCACAAGCACCTGTTTTAATAATTTCAATAAAGACGAAATTATCTTTTATTTCTTTTACAACTGCAATGTCTTCGTGTAAGTCCATGTTTATATTTTTTTTATTTTTTCAATTAAGTCTGTTGTTGAAAATCCCTCTTTGAAAGTTAAACTTTTTACAATACCACCATTTCTGGTTACAATATCTGACCCCACTATTTCTTCAGGTTTCCAATCACCACCTTTAACGAGTACATCCGGTTTAATGTGTTCTATTAGCTTGTATGGCGTATCTTCTTGAAAAATAACAACGTAGTTAACCATAAATAAACTTTTTAAAACGGTTGCTCTATCGAGTTCAGAATTAATAGGACGGTTCTTTCCTTTTAGTTTTTTAACAGATTCATCACTATTCAAACCTATGATCAGAATATCTCCCAGTTTTGAAGCTTCATAAAGGTATTTTATATGACCTGCATGAATAATATCGAAACAACCATTAGTAAAAACGATTTTTTCCCCGGATGTTTTTAAATCCTGCACAATTTTAAAAACTTCTTCCCAACTCTTTAATTTCATTTTATCTCACCGGGTATTTACCATCAAAACAGGCATAACAATAATCTTGGGGCTTTGAAACAGTTTTCTTCAAATTCTTGATGGGAAGATATTGTAAAGTGTCTGAACCAACAAATCTTCTAATTTCTTCGATTTTTTTACTGCTTGCTATTAATTCACTTCTTGTAGGAGTATCAATTCCATAAAAACAGGAAAACATAGTTGGGGGAGAACCGATTCTGAGATGAACTTCTTTTGCTCCGGCTTTTTTTATCAGTTTTACGAGTTTTTTAATTGTGGTTCCACGAACTATAGAATCATCAACCAGAACCACTTTTTTCCCATCAAAGAAATTAGGCAAAACATTAAATTTCTGATAAACGCTTTCATCGCGAATAGTCTGTTCAGGTTCTATGAAAGTTCTTCCCACATAATGATTTCGGATCAAACCGAATTCAAAAGGAACTTCTTTCTTTTTTGCATATCCCAGAGCTATGAAATTAGATGAATCCGGGACTGGAATAACAACATCAGGATTGATTTTATCTCCTTCAGCTAAGTATGTTCCAATTTTTATGCGAACTTTATAAACATTTTCTCCAAAGATAAAGCTGTCGGGTCGTGAAAAATAGACATGCTCAAAAATACAGTGTTTATTATTATTAGTTTCCCTGAATTGATTTGGGTCTTCTTTGATTTGTTTAATTCCATTTTTATTCACAACGATGATTTCTGCAGGTTCAATCTCTTTTTGCCATTCAGGATTTAAAATATCAAGTGCACAGCTTTCAGATGCTGCTACAACTGTTCCATCTTTTAATTTTCCAAAGCTCATTGGACGAAAAGCATAAGGATCACGGAATATATAAAGCTCTTTTTTTGTGGCTAAAATAGTTGAATAAGCTCCTTTGACATATTTCATTAATTTGTGAATGGCATCTACAATGAATTTCCCTTCTTTCTCAACTTGATAAACTATATATTTCAGGATTAATTCACCTTCATTTAAACTGGCGAAATAAACTCCTTTTGACTCAAGCACTTTACGAATTTCATCATAGTTTACAATATCGCCATTACAGGTAAGAGCGTATGATGGACCTGAAAGTGTTTCGACAACAAATGGCTGGGTATTATATATATTTGAAAAACCCCGGGTGGGATAACGAACATGGCCAATAGCTATATTTCCCTTTAAGAAATCAAGTTTGCGGGGATTAAAAACTTCCTTTACTAATCCCATCTTTTTACGAAGCCGTATTGTTGTGCCATCATTTATAGCCATTCCACAACTTTCCTGTCCGCGGTGCTGTTCTGCAAAAAGCCCTAAAGTAGCTAATTCTGCTGCATTTTTATTGTTGAAAACGCCAATAATTCCGCACATTAATTTCTCCTGCTTTTAAAACTAATTTTGTTTTCATTGCCGTCAATAATTCTTTTAATATTTGATTTATGACGAACAATAATAAATAAAGTTATGACAAATGCAAATATCAATAATTCGATACTATCAAACGAATTATGTATGTTGATAATTAGTTCTGTAATAAAAAAAGCTAAAGCTGCCAATATTGATCCAAGTGAGATATATTTGCTAATTATAACAGCTAAAAGGAATACGCTGAGACTGATTAAGACAGGGATAGGAGCCAGAGCAATAAAAACTCCTGTTGATGTGGCTACCCCCTTACCCCCTTTAAATTTTAAAAAGATCGTAAAAATATGACCAATTATTGCAAATAATCCAATTGAAATTAATATTAAGATAGAATGATTCTGTAGTAAAATATTTCCCAGATAAACTGCAAAAAATCCTTTGGCAGTATCGATTAATAATGTGGTTATTCCAACCTTTGTACCCAATACTCTTAAAGCATTCGAAGCTCCAACATTTCCACTACCAAATTGCCGAATATCAATTCCTTTTATAATTTTTCCCATTAAATAACTGGTTGGGATACTTCCCAGTAAATAGGCACAGAAAAAGACCAAGACAAAATTAAAATTCATTGCTTTCTCTTCCACGGAAAAATGTTTTAATAGAAGCACCTTCAAATTTAAATGTGTCTCTTAACTGATTTGAAAGATACCTGCGATAGTGTGTTGTTACCAGTTTTGGATTATTGCAGAAAAAGATAAAAGTGGGTGGGTGGCTTTTTACCTGAGTACAAAAATAGATTTTAGTGTGTTTTCCGCTTGAATGGGTAGGAGGGAATTTCGCTAAAACTCTTTCCAGGAATTTATTTAGTTCTGAAGTAGGAATCCGCTTTTTACTTTCTTCTTCCACTTGCAGTATCAAATCGAGTATTTTATGTACTCTTTGTCCTGTGAGTGCAGATACAAAGATAATCGGGGCATATTCGACAAATTCAAGTTCATTCTTTATTTTTTTTACATGTTCACCTGTAGTAGAATTATCTTTATCGATTAAATCCCATTTGTTGCAGACAATGATAATATCTTTGTAATTTCTTGCAGCATAAGAAACTATTTTTTGATCCTGATCGGAAATTTCCTGAGTTGCGTCCAGAATAGTGAGGACAATATCAGCTCGGTTAATACTCTCTATTGTCCGCATTGTACTGAAGTATTCAACACCATATTTGATACGTTTTTTCCTTCGAAGACCTGCAGTATCAATAAAAGTTAATTCCTTATTACGATGTTTAAAGTGCAGGTCAATTGAATCTCTGGTTGTACCAGGAATATCAGTAACAATAATGCTTTCCTGACCGGATAATTTATTAACTATAGAAGATTTCCCAACATTTGGTTTACCCACAATTGCAACTCTTATAGCATCATTTTTCTGTTCAGAATCAGTAATAGTATCAACATGTTTCACTACTTCATCAAGGAAATTTCCAACGTTTCTTCCATGAATTGCAGCAATGGGGAAGGGGTCTCCAAATCCGAGCTTAAGAAAATCGTAAATCTCCAGTTCGTCCTTTTCATTATCCACTTTATTAGCAACTAACATCACTTTTTCGCGATGACCGGAAAGAATTCGTGCTATTTCCATATCAATATCAGTTGTTCCTACTTTTGCATCGACCATAAAAAGAATAAGTTCAGCTTCTTCAATTGCTATCTCTGCCTGGAATTTGACAGCTTTATCTATACTATCGGTAGATTTTGGAATTATTCCTCCGGTATCAACAACTATAAAATTGTGGCCTGTCCATTCAGCTTCTTCATATTTTCTGTCGCGGGTTACACCTTCTTCAAAATCGACAATCGCACTTCTTTTCCTGCAAATCCTATTGAAGAGTGTAGATTTTCCGACATTAGCTCTTCCAACAATGGCAACCACGCTTTTTTTCATATTTTTTATACTTAGCTCGTTCCTTTATTATGCAGGTCAATCTTTGTAGAAGGTCGGATTTGTCAAACTAAAATGTTTAAAAGAATTTACATCCATATGAAAAACAATAGTCCATTTTATTGAATAAAAATGTTGACTAATTATACATAAAAAACAATTTAAATAAGTTAATTTTAATATTAAAATTTAAATTATGAATTTAAGAAATAGATTGAAAATAATAAAGAAATTTATACCTGCATTGTTGTTTCTCTTGCCAGTTTTTGTTAATTCATTAACTTCAGAAGAAATAAGAAAAATGGATCCGCTTCTTCAACGGGTTTATCGTATCTATAAACAATACCCTGAAAAACTTGATAAAGAAAAAATTGTTCCAGTACAATATATAGATAGGATTCCCTACATCTCTGTTTTTTTTAGAACTTCCTATTCCAAAGGTGAACTTCAGACAAAAAATATCCCGGTGCAGAGTAAAGCTGGAGATATTGCAGCTTCCATTATTAGTTTTGAGAAATTGGAAGAACTCATTCAGGATAAAAATATAATCCATTTGGAAGCCGGGTTAAAGGATTTCCCACTTTTAGAAGTAAGCACCTCTGATTCCACAAAAACAGGAGTCGAGGGAACTATTTATATAGGTAACAATGCTGATGCTTCCCAATCTGCTGGTTATAATGGAACAGGGGTTATAGCTGCGGTAATTGACCCCTATGGCATCAGGTTTACGCATGAAGATTTTGAAAAAAATAACGAAGATACACGTGTGCTTTTTATCTGGGATCACACAACCGGTACAGGGGGCGCTAATCATCCAAGCGGGTATGACTACGGAACAGAATACGACAGTACTGCTATAAATAGCGGAAGTTGTCTTCAAACTCCGGGTTATCATGGTAATAC
>JAGLWO010000550.1 GCA_023133395.1 Candidatus Cloacimonadota bacterium
GGATCAGTAGCCCTCAATACTGCATGTCCATATCCTGGAATAACTTTCCCTAATTTTAAGGAAGATAAAACAAAATCTGATAATTCTGCTTTTGATGGAACTTTTTCGTACTTCTCAAGAATATCCAGAACGAACTTCAAACACTCCTGATTAGCCAGACCATGCAAAGGTCCTGCAAGCCCGTTCAAACCTGCGGAAACAGCATAATAGAGATTTGAAAGTGCAGAATTGACCACACGAGAAGTAAATGCACTTACATTTCCACCTTCATGGTCACAGTGAAGAACAAGATACAACCGTACTAATTTTGCAAATTCTCCTTTCGGATCAGGAACTCCCAGCATTTTTGCAAAATTTCCACCCCAATCCAGAGATTTATCATAAGGTATCAGATCTCCTAAAGCGTATCTTATTCTGTAAATTCCTGCAGCAATAGCAGGTAGCTTTGCCAGAATTTCTAAAGAATCATCCAGTGTGGCTTCCCAGTAATCTGCTTTTCTCATACCAGAAGCATACTTTTCTTTAAAGATAGAACTTGCTTCCATTGCCAGAATTGCAATACTGAACATGGTCATTGGATGAGTCTCTTTTGGCAATGCTCGAATTACATCCCAAACATGTTCGGGAACTTCGGAACGTAAACGCATCTCTTCCTGCAATCTTTCCAGGTCTTGTTTTCCCGGGATCTCGCCTGTGCAGAGAAGATAAAAAATCTCCTCAGGAATTGTATCAGTCAACTCAGCAAGAGGAATTCCCCTGATATGCAACCCTTTGTAGGGATCCACATATGAAGAATTACAGATTAATCCGATCACACCTCTCATCCCTCCGTAAACCTGTTTAATTGTGACGTTACTAATTACTTTGTCAGAGTGTTTACTTAAAATTTCATCTTTGATCTTTGCCCTGATTTGTGGAATCCTTGATCTAATTTTCTCTCTTAATCGCGGCATGGTTCCTCCTATATTTTTTATTGTTGAATATTTGTCTATCGACCACTTTCATTCATAATAAAACCAGTTAAAATCTTACCTCTGAATATCGACAATTTTACATTTTACAAAAGCTTCTTCATTTTTTTTATGTCAATGAAAAAACTTTGTCTTTAGTTAACAAAATTCAAAATTAAGAAATCAATTCATAATAAAAGGGCAGAGCGATGTCTGCTAATTTTTCATCCTTTTATCTGTAATGCTTCTACTAATTTTCTAAGAAGTTCCGGTTTGGTTGAAAGGTCAGAAGACTTTAAGTATTCTTTTCTCTGCTCAAAACGGTCTTTTAGAAGAGCTATATATTCGCTCTTATTTTCACGGTTATTCGGATGATACCTTTCATAAAAGCCGGGAAGTATTTTATCGACAGAATCTTTGGTCGGTATCATTGCACCAGGAAGCATATCCCAATCTTCCCATTCAAGCTGCTCCATTAAGATCCCTGTTTGGAGAGTGAGCGAAGTCTGGAGCTTGATATCATCCAGGTCTTCATCAGAAGATTTCCAGTATCCTGCAGAATTAAATGTATAACAATCTGCACCGGTTTCCAGAACTCTGATGAATGATTCCACATCCTTGTAAAGTTCATAAACCCTAAACGGATTTGCAAAAGGTTCAAAAACCAATTTTTTGAGATCTTCTTCCGTAACATTTTCTGCTCTGCTTCTTTTTGTAATAAGAGCAGCACCCATGGCAACTGCTAAATATTTATCTTTATATTTATGAACCGGTGGAAGTGCTGTATCCTTCATAAGCCAGGTTAAAGCTTCTGGAAAACTGCATTTATTTACCCAGTTTCCTAACAGGTCTCTATCCAGAAGTGCTCTTCCATTTGCCTGGCGAACATCCAATCCTAAAGGCAATAGTTTCCCATTTCGTTCTATCATCGCATGATTCATAAGAGCAATCAGGTATTTCCAATCAGGATTATCAAGGTCTCTGCTATCGGTTTTATCGAACAAAGCAGGTTCCCAGACCCGGCAAACTTTTTCTTCCGTATCGATCTGGAAGGCATCATCGTGAAG
>JAGLWO010000551.1 GCA_023133395.1 Candidatus Cloacimonadota bacterium
AAACTTATTATCGAGCTTTCAGAAGCTTTAGGAAAGAAAAAGGAAAGAGAATAATATAACAAGGTGTATTTGATGAGAGTTCTTGTTATTAATCCCGGTTCAACTTCCACCAAAATTGCTGTTTTTGAGAGTGAAAAAGAAATATATTTAAAAAATATTAAGCATTCCTCAGAAAAAATCTCAAAATATGATAAAATTACTGACCAATACAAATTCAGGAAAGACACGATACTCGAAGAACTAAAAAAAGCTGAATTTACCTTGGATACAATCGACTGTATCGTGGCCAGAGGAGGACTTGTAAAACCAATCCCATCTGGTATCTATCTTGTTAATGAAAAAATGAAAAAGGACCTCAGAGAAGGTGTTATAGGTGAACATGCCAGTAACCTGGGTGGTCTTATTGCAGATGATATAGCGAAATCTTTACAGGGTGTAAATGCATACATAGTCGATCCCGTAGTTGTTGATGAAATGCAGGATGTAGCTAGAATTTCCGGTCATCCAAAGTTTGAACGTCTTTCTATATTTCATGCTTTAAATCAGAAGGCAATTGCCAGGATTCATACTAAATCTGTAGGGAAAAGCTATGAAGACCTGAATCTGATCGTTGTTCATATGGGAGGAGGTATTTCCGTTGGAGCTCATAGGAAAGGAAAAGTCGTTGATGTTAACCAGGCTTTGGATGGTGAAGGACCTTTCTCACCTGAAAGAAGTGGAACTCTACCTTCAAGGGCCCTGGCGGAATTCTGTTTTAGTGGTGAATACACGCTGGCACAGGTAAAAAAGATGATTACTGGTCAGGGTGGTTTTGTAGCTTATTTTGGAACTAACGATGCCCGTGAAATCGAACTCAGAGTAAAAAAAGATGATAAAAAAGCTAAACTCATTCAGGATGCAATGAGCTATCAAATTGCAAAAGAAATCGCAGCTGCAAGTGCCGTACTTAAAGGACAAGTAGATGCTATTCTTTTAACAGGTGGTCTTGCTAATAACACGCTTGTTGTAGATTATATAAAAGATATGGTCTCCTTTATTGCTCCCATCAAGGTCTATCCTGGTGAAGATGAAATGAAAGCTATGGCTATGAACGGATTTATGGTCTTAAGAGGAGAGGTGAAAGCATCAGAATATTAGGATTACTTCCTTTTTCAAATATTCTGGCTATCCATCTTTTGGATAGCTATTTTGTTATATAGTTTGTTTCTGATTTAAAGGAAAATTTGAAAATGAAAACTACAGATAAACAAATAATTAAAAAACTTACTCCTGAAGAAGCTTTCCAACTGATCCAACAAAACTCGAATAATCCAGATTTTATAATTTTGGATCTAAGACCTCCTAAAAAGTATATAAAAGCAAAAATCAAAAATGCAATTAATTTCGATTACAATAATGAAAATTTCGACGATAATCTCGAAAAATTAGATAAGAATAAAACATATTTTATTTATTGCACATTCGGTTTAAAATCTAATATTACCATAGAACTGATGGAAGAACTGAGCTTCAGAGAAGTATATTGCATCAATGAAGGGTTGATAAAATGGAAAAATCAGGGATTCGAGATAAGTTATAACACACAATAAATTTGGATGAGTAAATTAAATAAAATTGTCCTAATATTTTTTATAATAAGCATAACACAACTATATGCTCAAGTATCAACTGACGCTCCGAAAACACAACATAAAAAT
>JAGLWO010000552.1 GCA_023133395.1 Candidatus Cloacimonadota bacterium
TTATCGTTTGTTCCTGCAACATCGCAAATCATCAGGTTTTCATTTTCTGTATATATACCATCACGAATCAGGAAGGTTACACCATCTGCTCCCACGCCTTGAGAATTCAAATCATTGATTGCATTTTCAAGATTTACATAATCAGGAGAAGTTCCCCCGATATACTTAATTCCTGTAAGCTGTGCATGTGATAATGAAGGTAATAACATTAGAAAGCACAGTAAACTTAATACGATAAATATTCTCTTAGTTTTCAAATTTTCCTCCTTTTATATAGCTATAATTTTTATAGTTGATTTTGACTTTTTAGTCAAACTTATTTTTTTCTTATTAAAATCATTTTCCTGATTTATAAATTCAATAACAGGCACAAATTTCTCAACTGATTCTTCAATAGAAATTTTCACTGCTTTACAGGTTTTGGTAGCACCTGTGATCATTGTGATATTCTTATTTTCAGAATATCCAATAAACTGATTTAAGAACCATTTCCTTTTAACTCTTTTCACGAAAGAAGGTGTATCTTCGCTGGAAAGAATTTTAACGGATAACACCTTTCCTGCGTTATCCAAACTAATTCCGACATTCGTGAAACCTTCATATCCGACAGGTTTGGAAAAATCGGAAGAAATAATGAAGAAGACAGAATTGCCTTCTTCATTATTGTATTGGGCGAACCTGATATCTTCGAAGGTGCAGAAAGTGATACTATCAGCTTTTATGGAAGAATGAGCAAGCGAGATGAAATCTTTATCGCTGATGTCTGAATCTATTGCAAAAACAGTGAAAGCTGCGAGCAAGATTCCAACAGCACAAATTATTTCTTTCATTATGTCACTATTTCATCAGGATCATCTTATTCATTTTTACAGAATTTGCAGATTTTATCTGATAAAAATAAATCCCACTGGCAACCGGATTATTACTTTCGTCTCTACCATCCCAGATAATCTGATTAGGGATTATTGATGATGGATTGCGAAGCAGAAATGTTTTTACAACCTGTCCTTTCAAATTATAGATTATAATCTCTGCATTCTCTGCGTTCTTTGCTGTGATATTAAAAGAAATTGTTGTTGTAGGACTGTGACCGGCTCCTGAAGGTTTGAAAGGATTGGGATAGTTTTGTAGATTGATAATTGTTTCTTGAATCAAATTATCATTAATACTTACCGGAGTGTAATTAACTACTAGGTAAGGATGCAGATTTGAATTTGAATATTCTTTGGAATAGAATTTACTCCATTTGTTACCTGTTTGAGCTTTGATTACAAATCCGTGATTTTCTATCTGACTATCAACCCAGGCTTGAACAAGATCAGTGATATCTACTTCAAACCACATACCATAATTTCCACCAGGACCACTAAAAGTATGTGAAATCCATACATAAGGATCGTATTGGATATGTGTATGTGGGTCCCATGTCTCTTCATTCCATTCTTCAGTAATTGCGTAAAAGCTTGTGGCTGTTGTTCCTGTCTGAGGGCAAGAAAAGAAACGATACAGATGTAAAGTTGCATCTTCAATAGTCGCATTTTCTAATTCAATTAAATCAAGTTGAATCATTATTCTTTCAAAATGACCTGCACCTGAAAATTCTGCAACCCATAATTGAGTAGTTGTGGGCGGTGTGGTTGGGTGTTCCACATCCGTATACATGTCATCACAGGGCTCGATAGTAATTGTGTCAGCATTTGCTAAAGATACAAATGCAATAATTAAGACTGTTACGATAAAATAAATTTTACCTTTCATAATAAATTCCTCCTTTTTTTTTATTTTTTTATTAAAATCCGGTTTGAAGCCTGATTATAAGTTTTTTAGCTTGTTCTGATTCGTTATCGGGAGTATCTACCGGGGTTTCAAAATCAATTTTAAGTTTTGTGTGTTCTTCATCTAATCCGATAGTGATACCGGCTGTAAAATAGCTGGAAACAAAATCATCACAATAAATAGTATCATCAATAAAGGTCTCTGTGTTATCCCAATAATAACCATCAACATTTGAAGCTTTATCCCATGATTGATACATTACATAAGGTTGGATATAAGGAATTATATCACATTTTGTTTTGAATTTGTATGCACCTTCAATGTAAAATGCATTCTTTTTAAGGTCTTTTTTGGTTTTAGTAGTATCAGGAACTGAGCTTTCCGCAAATCCCTTTCCTGTATAGTATTCTCCCCGGACAAAGATGTTGTAGAAATCAAATTCGGCACCGAATCCCATTCTATTACTTTTCTCGTAAATAGGTTCAAAAGTAATTGGGTCAGTTTTCCCTAGGTCTTGCTTTATGTCATTATAGTAAGCACATATTGATAGTCCTGTCAAAGGGGTTCGGAAAATCAAACCAATATTTCTATCATATTCCTTATTAAAAGATTCACCGCTGAATCCATTTAAAAAAGCAAGTTGTGTGGAAAAGCCCATTGATTCAGAAATATCATAATCCACTTCCACAACAGCCCCTGTAGCATGGCATTGTCCTATAAATGCAGCACCGGAATATGGTTTTTCTACTGTTAGAACTTCTGTGCAACATTGATAAATTTCAAACCCGCGCATAATATGTCCCTTCATAAGACCAAGTCTTATCCATTCAAAAGGCTTATAAAATACACCTGTTTCCTTTAACCCAAAACCGGTTGCCTCTCCTGAGAAAGGACAAGTTGACATTCCAAATTCCATATTGTATTCAATGTTCTTTCCGAATTTACCAATTGCTTCTATCATTACACTCCGAACAGCAAATTTGCTATCAGGAACCTTATAAATCGTATTTTCAAAATTTCCCTGCCAGGATGAATCTTGAACGACAACATCATCTCCAAAATAACATTCACTTTGCATAACAATATTTGTATGAATTTCCGGAAGTTCTAATTCTGCAAACAAGGTCATCTGCAAAACCAGAACCAGAACCAATGCAATCATTGTTAATAACTTCATGATCTTTCCTCCTTTTTTATTTTTTATTGGAATTATAGATACTTAATGCAATCTTCACCGTTCAAATACAAAAATATCCTTTGCAGGTAAAGTCATAAATTTCTGTTTAAGTTCTCGCTTGATCGCCCAAAAATTATCTTCCTCTTCCGTAGTAGATGTTTTTCCGTATTTGACAATATTTCGTAACTCAAAGAATCTGTCAGGAAAAAGCTCTTCCCTTGTTCTTATTCTAATAGAATCACCAGTTGACTTCCGGATAAAGAGGAAAGTGAAATTATTACTTATCATATTTTCAATATCAGTTCCCTGTGGAAGTTCAAGTTTGAAATCATTACCTTCCCCTCTTGTTATTACTCGTGTGATAAATTCAAAGCAATCTTTCGTTCCTGGGGTTGGGCAGGCACTAATTATTTTGAAATTACCTCTTTTGGATATTTCATCCTGCCACAACTGTGAAATAGCAAATTGTATTGATCTAAAGGCAAGCGTGAGACAAAGGCACACATCCCCGTGATATTTCCCCACATCTTCTATCGATATTTCCAGCAGATCATCTTCATCATAAATCAAGATAGGGGATAATTCACTCATTACTTTTTCACTAGAGACATTTCCTTTAGATTGTTCAGAGACATTTTTAATCCTATCTTCACATTCTATTTTCGTAAAGAATCCAAAAGTTATTAAAAGGATTAAAATCATAAATATTAATTTGTTCATTTTTTCTCCTTCTATTTATTTGTGATTGAGACGCAATCTCAATCTATAAAAACAATAACAATAATCATTTTAACATTTGATTTTTTCCAGATTAGATTAAATAAGGTCCCGGGATCAATCTCCAGCCCCAGATGTATTCTAGAACGCTCCAGGCTGTTAGCAGACCAAAATATGACCAAAATATAATAGAATTAATTTGCTTACCTTTCCTTGCTTTATAAACTGAAAGTCCTGTTAAAATTAAGAAAACTCCACACATTATATATGTTGTGATATGCGTTCGTGAAAGAACTTCATATTGGAAGATCATTATGTAATGCATCGACCAGATCAATAAGAAACTGGAAAGGGAGAATTGAACAGGGATCGGTAAATACTTTCTTAAATTCAGGAATAGGAAGATTATTAAAACCAGGACGGGTAGAAAATTCCAATGAGCGATTTCTATAGTTGCATCTTTAATATACAGATCAGCATTTTCCAAAAATTCACCAAAAAATCCCCAGAGAGAAATTCCGCTGATAATCGCCATCAGATTGGAGTAAAAATTCTTTTTTTCATCTAACACCGAGACGGTGTTATTAACAGGATGGTTCAACCGGGTCCCCGATTTAATCGGGGATTGAACCAACTGGATGGATTTAAAATATAGATAAATTCCCAATCCAAGTAAAATCAATCCTGCAAAAAGATACGGAATGTTTCCCGCACGACTTGTGAAAACAAGAAGCATATAAGTAAATCCGAAAAATAATAATGTGTATAATACAGTTCTCAATCCGATGTTTTTCATTTATTTTTCCTAACTGCTGACTGTCTTTCTTTTTGAAACACTTTTCATACCATTATAAAATATAATGAAAATAGCAATTACGATTGCTATCCACATCGTTGAAACTGCTGGTTGAACTACGAATATGCTGACCTGGTAAAATAATGTTGAAATTAGCCAGGCGAGAAAAGTGAGATAAAGGCTAGAAAAAATTGCCCACTTAAGATTTGTTTCACGATAAATAACAGCAATTGCTGCAA
>JAGLWO010000553.1 GCA_023133395.1 Candidatus Cloacimonadota bacterium
GAAAGAAGAATAGTGAGTAATTTCGAAGGTTTATGTGAATATACAATGACCCCTGCATCCGTAAGCTCTTTTACAAGTTCAGGATCTCTAAAAGGTAAATAAGTAGTATATTTTGTATTATCAATAGCAGTGATGGTAACATCCTTCTCACTGAATCCGGCTTTGAGAACTTCTCCACGTTTGAACATTTCCAAGAATTCTGAATAAGTTATCTGTGTTACCTTCCTGCTATTCATTCTGGACATCTGGAACATAACAATAATGAAAAGTAAAAGAACTATCCAGAATGTTATTGTTTGCGATTTCTTCATTCTTGGAAATCGTGGCTTTTTATCATTATCTTGATTTTTTCTATTTTGATTATTTTGCATTAAGAATAAATCTCCTTTTTTAAAATCCCGATATACGGCAAATTGCGATATTTCTGGGCATAATCCAATCCGTAACCAACGACAAATTCATTACCAACTTTAAAACCTTTGTAATCGATATAGATATCGGTTTTATGTGCTTCTGGTTTATCTAAAAGGGCACATATCTTCACAGAAGCAGGTTTATGTCGTTTGAAATATTCATTTATATATTTTAGAGTTAATCCACTATCTACAATGTCTTCAATAATAATAACATGTCTTCCGGTAATGTCAACATCAATATCTTTTTTTATTTTTACAACCCCGGATGACTTTGTAGTATCTCCATAGCTTGAAAGCGACATGAAATCCAATTCCAGAGGTATAGATATGTTCTTAATAAGGTCTGTAAGAAATATCACTCCTCCTTTCAAGATACAAACCATAACCGGGTTTTTGTCTTTGTAATCTTCAGATATTTTTTTACCAAGTTCCATAACCTTATTTTGTATAGTCTGTTCATCAAGTAAAACTTCTGCAATATCGGTTTTCATTTCTTTATCTTTTTTTAATTCTCTCAGCTGCTCGAGCTTTTTTAATTGCCATTTTTTCAACTTTCAGCATCAGGATATTTTTTGTCTCTGATGATGTTGAAACTCTATTATCAATTCTATGTCCAGCAACCCATATTATTTTTTCATTGTCGCAGAACAATAATACCTTATCCCTCTCGAATTTCGGAACTTTTTCGTCAATGAAAAAATCTTTCAATTTTTTTGTGTGTATCATTCCCAGAGGAGAGAACTTGTCACCTGGCTGACGATGGCGTATAATAAGAGGAAAAGAAGTTTTATCCAGATCAATATAAGCAGTATATCTATCTTCATAAAGATAACGTTTTTGAGGGAGTTTTTTTAGTTTTTTCATAATAATCCGGCAATCTTCAAAGGTGAGTCTATTTCTTAACGAAGTTATTTCTTTGCTATTTTCTATATTGAATCCTTTGCTGTCATCTTTATCTGTAAAAATGAGTTCGTTGTATTCTTTGAAGACATATATATCGTG
>JAGLWO010000554.1 GCA_023133395.1 Candidatus Cloacimonadota bacterium
CGCCCTTTTATTCCTGCTCCTGAGTCCGCTAAAGAGCGAAACTATCTGGTCAGATGATTTTGAGGAAAATTCCGGTTGGCTGTTAAGCGGTGAATTTCAAATGGCTGCTCCCCAGGGTCTGGGCGGAGAATATGGTAACCCGGATCCTTCAGTAGCTTACGGTGGAACTAAGGTTCTTGGTGTGGATCTTACCGGCAGCGGCGGCTACCCGGGTGATTATGAAAACAACCTGGGAAATCGTGAATACTCTGCTATCTCGCCCTCAATCGATTGCAGCAGTTTCCTGGATGTGCAGCTCTCCTTTATGAGATGGTTGAATGTGGAACAACCGGCTTACGATCATGCCTACATAGACGTGAGCAATGATGATGGAACAACCTGGCTGGAGATCTGGACAAATACTTCTGTGATCACAAACAATTCTTGGAATCAGGCAATATATGATCTATCAGCGATTGCCGATCTGCAAAGTAATGTGCGAATACGGTTTTCGATCGGATCTACCGACGGTTCCTGGCAATACAGCGGTTGGAACATAGATGATCTTTTAATCTCTGGTGTGGAAGCTGTGTTCGGTGCCATAGAGGGTAATATCGTCGATGCAAGCAACAGCGATCCCATTTCATTTGCTCAGGTGATGTCACCTTTTGGCAATACCATCTCGGATGAAGACGGATATTTTCTGTTAGCGGATATTCCCACTGGAAATCAATCGATATCGGTGACCGCTCTGGGTTATTTAGCATACACACAAGATGATATTATGGTTGTGGAAAACGATACGACTTATGTACTCTGTGAGCTGGTACCCGACCCTGATTTACCACCCGAGCCACAAAACCTGGAAGCATTTGTGTTTAACGGCAATAATGTGCATCTAACCTGGGAAGAACCAAATTATACCAGAGATATACTTTTGGCCTACAATGTTTATCGCAACGGTATTATTATTCAGAGCGTCTTAGAAGAAGAGTATTTTGATCTCAATATGATTAATGGACAATACCATTATTTCGTAACAGCAGTATATGATACCGGCGAATCAGCTGCTTCGGATCCGGTTTCGGTGATGATCAATGTAACAGATATTGGTAACGAAGAAATTCAAGAAGCGATGCTGCTATCCAGCTACCCCAATCCCTTCCACCAGGTGACCAGGATTGCTTTTTCTATGCGTGAAACTGCTCATGTAACCCTAGAAGTTTATAATCTCAAAGGCGAAAGGGTCAGAAAGCTGGTCGATGACAGCTTGCCTGTCCACAACCATACTATCAGATGGGATGGCAAAGACTCCAATGGCAATCGAGTCAGTTCAGGGATTTATTTTTATAAATTGAGAGCAGGGAAATTTACAGAAACTAAGAAAATGATCTTACTCAAGTAATAAAAAGAACAATTATTTACAGCCACCGGAGAAATTCGGTGGTTTTTTTATTATATTCCACGAATAAATATTTAATAATAGAAAGATACAAAAAACTTTACAAAAAAAAACTTTGCTCGAATTTGAATTATGTTTTCTAAATACATTGTTTTCTATGTAGTTAAAACTATTTAAAAGGGGGAGGATAATATGTTTAACTTGAAATTTTATTTTGCAATTATGTTGATTTTATTTTCCGTATTTTGTTTTTCCGATCAAATCGACCCGGTAATAGGTAATGAAACGGGTTATTGCTTGTCACCGGTTTCTTTAGAAGATGCTTCTATTCGGGCATATTCATCACGTGATACAGTTCCACCATCTTTCACAATTACTCACATAGAAAATGGAGATGTTACGATTCAGGTTACTTCAGACGAAGAACTTTATACGGGATGGGTTAATGAAAAGCTTATCTGGTCAGCAGCCAATTTTGATTACTGGTGGTTGAATACCCGCCTGGCAAAAGACACTCAGAACAACATTTATGCAGGAATTAAGTTGTATGAATATTCGACTCCGAATTCAAATTTCGATATGTATAAGCTGTACAATAATGGTGAAATTCTTGAGGAGCATCTGGATTGGAACGGACCCGGCGGCAATCCATTAATTGTAAATAATCCTGATGAAAATGTTTATTTTGGGCAACCTACTCTCGATCCGGAGGGTATTGTAGATAGTGATAATATCACCTATATCGTTTCCAATGCCGGTGGCAGTAATGTACTCTTCACCAAGATCGATGCAGATGGGACAATACTTGTGAATAATCAAACTGTTATTACCGGAGCAAATGCCTGGACGAACGAGATACGAATAGCAATTGATACAAATCATAGGATTTATCTCGTATGGTCTGCAGATATGCACGATATTACCTACGCATATTCTGACGATGGTGGAGATTCCTGGTCAACTCCTGCTTCTCTATGCTATAATGCTTCCCAACAACTGAATAAACCTCAGGTATGCTGCGACAGCAATGATAATGTTCATATAATATGGCAGCACTGGACAGGTTCATCCAATTTATTATCCTATTTAAAATTACGACCGGATGGTACAATAGCAATTGATGAAAGCTTCTTAACCCAGGCGAATAATCAGGTATGGTCTGCGCGAATGGATATTGATGAACAAAATAATCTTCACATAGTCTGGGCAAAGAGCAGTCAGCAAATCACTTTTGCTTATTATACGAAAATTAATGGTAACCTCGATGGCAATGGACTTTCTCTGACTGATGGTGAATTATCATTGATCCAGGAATATGCATTTCTATCAAATCAGAATATCCGTTATCCGAAATGCGTGGTAGATAACTATCAGAATGCCCACTCGATCTATGAACAGGGTAATTATGGCTGTAATGAAAACAAGTCTGTGTATTATAAGAAAATGAATTCTGTACCGCTTCTCAGGATTGAATGTCCGAATGATTCCGTTCTGTTTGTGGAAATGACAGGCAGCGGAACTAATTGGGAAGGTGTATTCACTCCCCCCGAACCTGGAATTTATGATGTCCGAGTATCAGCTTCTGATGTTGATGGTAATACCGGCGTAGGTTTTTATCAGTTCGAATATACCGGTGTAAATAATGGATATATTTCGGGAAATGTAGTTTTAAGTGGAGGAGTGGGAGCTGTTGAAAATGTGCAGGTTATAGCGGGAATTTATTCCACAAACCCGGATACAAATGGAGATTACATTATTACCTTATCTCCCGGAACTTATGATGTTACTGCCAGTCTTGAGTATTATGAGTCTGATACTATTATAGGGGTTGTTGTCGAAGAAGGGATCACAACTTCCAACGTGGATCTGACACTTTTGTTTGATCCTCCATTAAACCCACCACAGAACTTTCAAGTTGATCCTTATACAGGTTTTGCCACATGGGATCCACCGATTCCAGTGCCAGGTGTAACACTGCTTGGATACAATCTTTACCTCGATGGATGTTTTGTGGGACAAACAACTCTTAATCAGTGGCAATTTGTAGATTTAGTATACGGTCAGGATTATATATCAGGTATAAGTGCTGTTTACGAGGAAGGTGAATCTGAAATTGTTGAAATAAATTTCTGTTATCTGGGAACTGGAGCAGAAGACGATATTCTCTGCCATAAAACCGAACTTATCGGCAACTATCCCAACCCTTTCAATCCAGAAACAACTATCTCATTTAATCTCACCGTAGAGGACGTAGAGAACACAGAGTTGATTATTTATAATATTAAGGGTCAGAAGGTTAAAACGTTAATTAATGAACAATTGGAAGCAGGTAAACATTTTGTGAATTGGAACGGAAAAGATAATTCAGGTAAACAGGTTTCTACTGGAATCTATTTTTACAAATTAAAATCCGGGAAATATCAGGAAATTAAAAAGATGGTTTTATTAGAATAGGAGGATTCATGAATAGAATAATAATTATTTTTGTTTTATTAGTTATTTCTTATCTATCTCTTGCAGATACTCAAATCCCCGCAGGGAATGTAAGTGGAATCTGGGAACTTTCCGGATCACCTTTTTATATCAATGGAGAAATAACGATTCCAAATAACGCAACACTGAATATCGAATCCGGTGTTGAAGTTATTTTTACCGGGTTTTATAAATTTAATGTTCAAGGACAGTTACTCGCAATCGGAACTGAAGAGAACCTTATTCATTTCACAATTAATGATACTACCGGTTTTTCTAATACAAATTCTTCTGCAGGTGGCTGGCATGCAATCAGGTTTGATAATACTCCGGTTGTAAACGATTCTTCAAAGATCATTTATTGTAAACTGGAATATGCTAAAGCATATGGAGGTGGAGAAAGATTTGGTGGAGCAATTTATATAAATAACTTTTCTAAAGTTCTCATTTCAAATTCCATAATTACTAATAATATGGCGTCTGGCTGGGGAAAGGGTGCAGGTATCTATTGTGAGAATGCTAACCTTAATATAAGTAATAACGAGTTTATTAATAATTATGTATCTTGGGGACGCGGTGGTGGAATTCATTGTGATTATTCTAATCTACTTATTAATAACAATATTTTCAGGGATAACACAGTAAATTCCACTGCTTCCGAAGGTGCTGGAATTTATTGTGATCATTCAAATTCGGTGATAACCAACAATATATTCGACAATAATATTGCATCAGGAACCGGAGCAGATGGTGCAGGTATTTACTGCATTTCAAGTTCAGAACCTTTGATTATTATGAATAATACTTTCTTAAATAATCAGTTGTATGGTAACTGTGATTCAGGTAGTGCAATTGGAGTTAACTATCATGAGTACGTTTTGATTAGTGATAATTATTTTGGTGGAAATAGAGGTGGAATTCATATCTCGCAGACGACTAATGCCGTAATTACTCAGAATATTTTTGAAAACAATATTTTCATGACGACAGTAGCAATAGGCGCGGATTCTATTTATATTTCCGAAAATGAAATATGCAATAATACTGGAAGGGGAATTAGTATCGGTGGTTCTACAGGTATTATTGAAAATAATTTAATATCCGGAAATTCTTCAAATCAAAAAGGAGCTGGAATTAGTGTATCCGGTTCAAATTTTATTATTCAGAATAACGAAATTATTGGTAATTATTCTTCTGACAAAGGTGGTGGATTGTATTTATATGGAGCAAATCCCGGAATAATCAGAAATAATATAATCAAAGGAAATAGTACTCTTAATAAAGGTGGTGCAATCTATACCTATTCAGGCAATCTCACTATTGAGAATAACCTTTTTGAAGAAAATACCTGCCAATATGATGGTGGTGCAATTTACCTTTGTCATGCTTCGGGAGATATAAATATAATTAAAAACATATTTACAGATAATCATTCCATAAATAGTGAAGGTGGAGCTATTTATAGTTTCGGGAGTGATTGTGATCCGAATATTATCAATAATACTTTTGTAGGGAATAGTGCTGATAATTCCGGTGGAGCAATTTATAGTGATTTCTCAACCTGTTACATAGAAAATTCTATTTTATGGAATAATTTACCAAATGAAATTTCCGGAGGTGTTTACGTTACTTATTCTGATATTGAAGGTGGATATAATGGTATAGGAAATATTAATGCTGACCCTCTGTTTGAAGACATAGGAAATGGGAATTTTAATTTAACGGAAAATTCACCTTGTTTAGATGCTGGAAATCCAAATTCACCACCAGATCCTGATGGAACAATCATCGATATGGGAGCATTATATTTTCCACATATTGCAATCTATGCCGACTTCACAGTAAATACAGTTCTAGGTTCTCCTCCATTAACGGTTCATTTCACAGACCTTTCACATTCTCCAAATACTAATATTGTAGCCTGGCTTTGGGATTTCGATAATAATGGCACTATTGATTCCTACGTGCAAAATCCTACCTATATTTATGAAGAAGAAGGAGTTTATAGTGTTTCATTAACAGCTATCGGAGAAGAGGGTGATATCGACACGGAGCTTAAAGAAGATTATATTACAGTTCATATCCCGACAATAATAAATATTCCGGATGACGAACCAACAATTCAGGCTGGAATCGATATTGCTGTTCCCGGAGATATTGTATTGGTGCACCCGGGTACTTACATAGAAAACATTAATTTCAACGGGAAGAACATTACAGTTGGTTCACTTTTTCTCACAACTCAAGATACAACTTATATTTCTCAAACAATAATAGACGGGAATCAAGAACTGAGCACTGCAATATTTTGTAGCGGAGAGGATTCCACCGCAGTGTTATATGGGGTCACTATCACGAATGGATTGGCTGTGATAAAAGATTTTGAGTGGGGTGGTGGTATCTTTTGCCATAATTCCTCACCCACATTGACTGACTTGGTTGTATCTGACAATACCGCTTATTTTGGAGGTGGAATTGCAGCCCATAATCATGCAAATCCCAAAATAGTTAATTCAATAATAAAAAACAATCAAGCACTTTCGTCAGGAGGAGGAATCTTTTCTAACTATAATTCCAATCCAATTATTAGGCAAACAGCAATTATTGATAATGAATCAGATGGCAATGGAGGCGGAATTGTAAGTTGGGAATCTGAAATGATTTTGGATAATGTTACATTAGCAGGTAATTCTTCGAATAGTGCTGGAGGAGGAATCTATTTAGGGAATTCAAACTGCTCAATAAATTCTTCGATCTTATGGGATAATTTTCCAGAAGAGATTATATTATATTCTTTTGAAGAATTAAGTTCTGTTACAATTTCATATTCGGATATTCAAAATGGTATCTCCGGAATTATTGTCAATAATGGAACAGTTAATTGGCTGAATGGAAATGAAATTTCCAATCCTCTTTTTATAGAAAACTATCATCTATCAGAAAATTCTCCCTGCATCGATGCAGGAGATCCGAGTTTTCAACTTGACCCTGATGGAACAATAACTGATATGGGGTTTTTCTTTTTTAATCAGGGAATTCCTGAAATGCTTGAACTTCTCTATTTTACAGCAAATTATCTTTCTGAAAATAATGGGCAAATTAATTGGACGACTAATAATGAAATTAATGTTTTAGGATTTAATATCTATCGAGGAGAAAGTGAAGACGATTTTCAAAACGGTGAAGCAATCCTTATTAATGATGAATTAATTGCAGGTTCGGGAACTACATCGGAACCTATTGAATATGAATTTCAAGATGAAAACAATCTGATGTCGGGAGTAGATTACTATTATTGGTTAGAATGTGTGAATTATGCTGGTTCCACCGAAATATTCGGTGCATTTCCTTTGCTGAATGTATTGCATACGAATATACATATTGCGGTAAATGGTTCGGATGATACTGGTGACGGAACAGAAGAAAACCCTTTTGCCACAATACAACACGGAATTTATATTTCTCAAAATGGTGATTCTATATTTGTTCATCCGGGTATATATAACGAGAATATCAATTATAATGGTAAAAGTATCATAATCGGATCACTCTATTTAACTACACAAGATACATGTTATATATCTCAAACTATAATTGATGGAAATGAAAATGGTTCTGTTGTAAGGTTTGAAAGCAACGAAGATACTACATCGGTTTTATGTGGTTTCACCATCACAAATGGAACTGAAAGTGGAATATATTGTGCGAATTCTAGTCCAACTATATTGCGTTCAAAGATTATTGCAAATTCGACAAGTAATTACGGTGCTGGAATTCGCTGTGAAAATAATTCTAATCCAATCCTGAAATTCACAGAAATTACAAATAACATATCCCAGGGCAGCGGTGGTGGTATTGGTTGTCTTTCAGGTTCTTCACCGATTCTCACAAATGTTACAATAGCAAATAATACAGCAGGGTATCTCGGTGGAGGAATAAGTTGTATTGCGGTACTGGATTTTATTATGATAAATTCAATTATGTGGGATAATGAACCCTTTGAACTTCATATTTACAATAGCGATCTGCATATTTTCTATTCTGATATTCAAGGAGGTTGGTTAGGTGAAGGAAATATTTATGAAGACCCATTATTTACTGATCCTGTAAACGGTAATTTCCATCTCACTGAAGAATCTCCCTGTATTGATGCAGGTACATCTTTTTTTGAATGGAATGGAAATATAATCATCGATCTTGATGAAGACGAATACTTCGGATTAGCTCCTGAAATGGGAGCTTATGAGTATTGCTTTGTTGAAGCTGATGAAAATTATAATATTCCCCATTTTAAGACTGTATTATTTCAGAATTACCCTAATCCCTTCAATCCAGAAACAGCAATCAGTTTTCAGCTTTCAGCAGACAGTAAAGTAGATTTGAAGGTTTACAATATCAAAGGACAGAAAGTAAAAACTCTGGTAAATGAACTACTTCCCGCAGGAGAACATTCTGCTATCTGGAATGGCAGAGATGATAATAACAAACCTGTCGGTTCGGGAATCTATTTTTTCAAATTAAGAGCAGGGAAATTTACAGAAACTAAGAAAATGATATTGTTGAAGTAAGTTCTATGATGAGAGAGGTTAACCCCCTTTTATTCCCCCTTCAGAAGGGGGATTGTAAAAAATTAATTGAAATTTGCTCACAGTTAATAGAAGAGAACTGGTAACTAGAACATGTTCATAGATTACGCGAAAATTAAAGTTCAATCCGGTAAAGGTGGAGATGGCTGTGTCAGTTTCCGTCGAGAAAAGTTCGTTGCCAAAGGTGGTCCAGATGGTGGTGATGGTGGCAGAGGTGGAGATGTAATTGCTGTTGGAAACGAA
Organism: Candidatus Cloacimonadota bacterium; assembly: GCA_023133395.1. GTDB lineage: Bacteria > Cloacimonadota > Cloacimonadia > Cloacimonadales > TCS61 > JACNIV01. Next base: position 8,683 of record JAGLWO010000554.1, read on the forward strand.
AATGTAAACACTCTGATTGCATATCGCTACAAAAAACTTTTTAAAGCAACTAAAGGTCAACATGGACAGGGAAGCAATAAAACCGGAGGAGACAGCAAAGATAGATATCTTGAATTTCCCCTTGGAACAGAAATTTATAATATTACCGAAGATAAGCATGAAAAGATCGGTGAAATCACAAAACACGAACAACAGCTTATTATTGCTAAAGGCGGTAATGGTGGCAGGGGTAATGCTCGTTTTAAAAGTTCTACCAATAAAGCGCCACGTTATGCTAAGCAGGGAGGGAATGGAGAATATTTCGAGCTTGAACTGGTTTTAAAACTAATGGCAGAAGTTGGTCTGGTCGGTTTCCCAAATGCTGGTAAATCTACCCTGTTAAGCAAAGTCTCCGATGCACATCCAAAAATTGCAGATTATAAATTCACAACGTTGGCACCTTCTCTCGGTGTTGTTCAAGTGGGTGATTATAATTCGTTTGTAATGGCAGATATACCAGGAATTATCGAAGGAGCACATAATGGAAAAGGATTGGGAGTCCAATTCCTGCGACACATTCAAAGAACCATAATTCTTCTTTTCCTGATAGATATGAACTCATCAGATCCTTTTTACGAGTATCAAATACTTAAGAAAGAACTTCATCAGTATGATCCATATCTCGATAAGAAACCACATTTGATTGTGCTTAGTAAAATGGATACAATTCCCGAAGAAGATAAAGAAGAGCTTTTGAATATTCTGAAAAATGAATTTGAAATCAAGCTCCACGAACACATTATATCCATTTCTTCAATTTCAGGTGAGAATTTAAATATACTTAAAACTCAACTTTTTGAGATGATCAAAGAAATCAACAAGTAAAAGACCGGTCTCTGTAGTGAAAATAATAATCGCTCCTGATTCATTCAAAGGAAGTTTAACCTCTTTTCAGGTTGCTAATGCAATAGGAAAAGGTTTCCTGAAAGTTTTACCCAAAACAGAAATTGTGAAAATTCCTATGTCTGATGGTGGTGAAGGAACTATTAAATGTTTGATTGAAGCTACTGAAGGAAAATATTTTAAGGAATATATATCAAATCCTCTGGGAAAAAGGATTGAAGCTGAATATGGGGTTTTGGGAGAAGGGAAAACTGCTATTATTGAAATGGCTTCTGTTTCAGGAATAATGCTTATTCCAAAAGAAAAACAAAACCCTTTATATACTACAACTTTTGGAACAGGGGAATTGATTCGAAAGGTTCTTCAACGAGGATATAAAAAAATTATCCTGGGTTTGGGAGGGAGTGCCACAACTGATGGAGGAGCGGGTGCTCTGCAAGCTCTGGGAGCTAAACTGCTTGATTCAAAAGGAAAAAATATAAACCCCGGTGGACTTTATCTGAAAAAACTGGATAAAATTGATATTTCCGGAATTGATAAGAATGTAAAAAATACAGAACTGATCTTGATGTGTGATGTTAATAATGCACTTTTTGGTCCCAAAGGAGCAGCACGAGTATACAGTTCACAAAAAGGTGCTTCACTGTCGGAAGTTGAATTACTCGAGAGAAATTTGTCACATTTTGTAAAAATCATAAAAAAAGATATTGGAAAAGATATTTCAAACATTCCCGGAACAGGAGCAGCTGGTGGACTTGGTGCCGGTCTATCATCAATATTTAATACTGAATTTAAATCCGGTATCGAAGTGGCAATTGAAATTACAGAATTATCTCAACTTATGGAAAATACAAATCTGGTGATTACAGGAGAAGGTGAATTAAATTTTCAAACTCTTTACGGAAAAGTTCCGATTGGAGTTGCGAAACTGGCAAAGAAGAAAGATATTCCTGTTATTGTTTTTGTGGGAAACTTTGAGAAATACACAGAAAAACTTTACACGAATTATTTTGATAAAATTATATCTCTGACTTCTTCAAAGATAGCAAAAGAAGAAGCTATGGAGAATGCTTATTCCTTACTTGCTACAAGAGCAGGTGAAGTTGCAAAATTATATAAAGAGGGTGTATTATTTGAAACCTGAGATTTTCATAACCCGCAAATTACCTCAACCTGCATTGGATAAAATCAGTGAAGTTTTTGAGATGAAGATAAACCCTGAAGAAAGGATTTTAACAAAGAGTGAAATAATCGAAGGTGTAAAAAATTGTGATATTCTTCTTTGCCTTCTAACTGACACGATTGATGAGGAAATAATCAGCGCAAATCCCAACCTGAAAGGAATTGTAAATTATGCTGTAGGTTATAATAACATCGATGTTGAATGTGCAACAAAATTAGGAATTCCTATTACAAACACTCCCGGAGTTTTAACTGAAACCACTGCTGATATGACCTGGGCGCTTATATTTGCCGTTGCTCGCAGGATAGTGGAATCCGATAAATATAATCGTGCAGGCAGGTTCAAAGGTTGGGGACCGCTGCATTTCCTCGGTTCTGATATTTACGGAAAAACTCTAGGAATAGTTGGGGTGGGAAGGATTGGAACTGCTGTTGCCAAACGTGCAATTGGTTTCAAAATGAAGGTTCTTTATGCAGATGAGAATACAAGCATTGAAAGAGAAGTTGATGCTGAAAAAGTAAGTTTTGAGGAATTGCTGAGAAAGTCAGATTTTGTAACCCTGCATGTTCCACTGTTGCCAAAAACGAAGCATCTAATCAGTGAGAGAGAACTGAAGGAGATGAAAAATACTGCTTATTTGATAAATACTTCCCGCGGTCCGGTTGTTGATGAAAAAGCTCTAGTAAAAGCATTAAACGAAGGATGGATAGCTGGTGCAGGACTCGACGTCTATGAAAATGAGCCTGCTTTAACTGAAGGATTAGCTGATTGTGAAAATGCAGTCCTCACTCCTCATATTGCCAGTGCTTCCGTAGAAACCAGAACTAATATGGGATTAATTGCAGCAGAAAATGCAATTACTATAATCAAAGGGGAAAGACCTCCTCAAATAGTAAATCCTGAAATTTATGAAAAATAAAATAGAAAGAATTAAAGCCTGGATAAAACTACTTTCCACACCAGAAGTTGGAAATGCAAAAGC
>JAGLWO010000555.1 GCA_023133395.1 Candidatus Cloacimonadota bacterium
AAAAAAAGTAAAACTCCTTCTAAGAATGCTTCGTAAAGTTGAGATGGATGACGCGGTTGCCCATCGGAATTTGGAAAGATCATTCCCCAGGGTTTATTCGTAATCCTACCGTAAAGTTCGGCATTTATAAAATTACCTAATCTTCCAAGAAAAAGCCCGATTGAAACTATAGGCATTACCGGATCTGCCAGTTGATAGAATTTCATGTTGTGCTTTTTAGCAAACAAGTATCCGAAAATTATTACAGCAATAGCACCACCATGAAGAGACATTCCACCTTGCCAGACAGTAAATATCTGAAGCGGATTCTGTAGGTAAAATTGCAGGTTATAAAATATTACATAGCCAAGCCGTCCACCGATTATTACACCCAACATCAGCTTGAAAAGAAGGCTTTCATATTCGTCCTTTTTTAATTTTATGTTTTTATAAGCATAGTTCTTTCTTATGAAAAGGTAAGCAATTATAAAACCGACTATGTAACAAAGCCCATACCAGCGAACTTCGAACATTCCAATTTTGAAAATAGTAGGATTAAAGTTTGGGTGGTGAAGCATTGTTACCTTTTTAAAGGGCGAAAATTTATTTTCCTAATTCTTTTAGCTTACTATATAATATTTCAACAAGCGCTTCTGATGAAAGCTCATATTTTTCTCCCTCTTTTTTTATTTCAGGGGAGAATATTTTTATAACCTGAGTTGGAGAACCATTCAATCCAATGATATTTTCATCTAATCCCAGATCGTCTGCAGTCCATACTTTGAGTTCTGTTATTTTGGCATTTCTTTTTCCACGCAGGGATGGTAGTCTGGGCACGTTTATTTCTTTTACAACTGTTAATGCTGCTGGTATAGGCATATCAATTCGGTCATATCCATCTTCCATCAGTCTTTGAACTACAATACGATTGTTTTTGAGAGATTCAATTTTTTTTACAAAAGCAGTTTGTGGAATTCCAAGATGGGTAGCAACTCCAGGACCAACCTGAGCTGTATCTCCATCAATAGCCTGCTGACCGAAAAGTATGAGGTCATATTCTCCAATTTTCTTTATTGCTTCAGCAAGAGTTAAGCTTGTAGCCCAGGTATCAGCACCTGCAAATTTGCGGTCTGTTATTAGGATTATCTCATCAACACCAATAGAAACTGCTTCCCGTAGAGCTTTTTCCACCTGTGGAGGTCCCATACTTAAAGCAGTGATTTTCCCACCATATTTTTCCTTGATTCTTATAGCTTCTTCAATAGCATAAAGATCAAAGGGATTGATTATGCTTTCTACTCCTTCACGTATTAATGTGTTTTTATCTGGATCAATTTTTATTTCTGTTGTATTTGGAACTTGTTTTATGCAGACGATTAAATTCATTTTTTACCTATATATAAAATTCTTTAATGGTTTTTATTACGTAGTCTTGTTGTTCTCGTGTAATTTCAGAGAAAACCGGAATAGAGATAACTTTATTTGTTAACTCCTCAGCAACTGGGAAATCACCTTCTTTGTAATTAAGATAAGAAAAACACTCCTGTAAATGTAGAGGTCTTGGATAATATACAGCACATCCAATATCTCTGGAATGCAAATACTTTAAAAGTTCATCGCGTCTTTCAACAACAAGCGTGAATTGGTTGAATATAGTCTTCGCCTTCTTGTGAATTACTGGTAGTTTTATTTGAGGAATATCATTTATATTTTTGTAATAATATTCTGCATTTCGCCTTCGTGCTTCGGACCAATTTTCCAGAGAGCGAAGTTTGACTAAAAGAACTGCTGCCTGGATCGTATCCAGCCGACTGTTTAAACCTACCCATTTGTGGTAGTACTGTGGATTTTCACCATGAACCCGAAGTTGAAATAGTTTTGCTGATAATTCATCATTATCAGTTAGACACATTCCACCATCACCCATTGCTCCCAGATTCTTACTTGGAAAAAAAGACAGTGTTCCGATATCTCCGAAAGTTCCAGCTACTTTTCCATCATATTCTGCCCCAATCCCCTGCGCATTATCTTCAATAACTTTCAGATTATACTTTTGAGCAATGTTTATAATTATGTCCATTTCAGCGGGTTGTCCGAAGAGATGAACAACAATAATAGCTTTTGTTCTGGGAGTAATTGCTTTTTCAATTTTATCAGGATCAATATTGAAGGTATCAGATTTCACATCTACAAAAGTTGGTCTTGCTCCTACCCTGTGGATTGTTCCTGCAGTTGCAAAGAAAGTGAAGGGGATTGTAATAACTTCATCACCATCACCGATATCCAGAGCAATAAGTGCGAGAATTAAAGCATCGGTACCAGAAGCACAACCAATAGCATGCTTTATTTTACAGTACTGTTGAATTTTTTCTTCGAATTCCTTTACCTGTGGACCCAGTTTGTAAGCATGGGTAATGAAAACCTTTTCCATTTCGTCTTTAATATCATTTAGAATCGGCTTATATTGGGTGTGAAGGTCTAAAAGTGGAACTTTCAAACTTAGCTCCTATTTTTCGAAGTAATTTATAATTTTTTCCAATACCTGATCTAGATCGTATTTAGGTTTATATTCTATAAATTTTTTTATTTTTGAAAGGTCTGGTTTACGGCTTCTCATATCTTCGAAGCCTTCTTCATAGGCGTCTTCATATTTTATGTATTCAATTTTTGATCTACTATTAGTCATTTTTTTAATTTTTTGTGCCAATTCTTCGATTGTAATGTCTTTATCAGTCCCAATATTAAATATGCCACCTTCTGCTTTTTTACAATTCATCAATTTGATCATCCCGTCAGTAACATCATCAACATCGCAGAAACAACGGGATTGTTTACCGTCTCCATAAACAGTTATCGGATGGTTCAGTAAAGCATTCCGCACAAATTTTGGTATCACCATTCCATATTGACCTATCTGACGAGGACCCACAGTGTTAAAGCATCTTACTATTACTATGGGAAGTTTCTTCTCTCGATAATAAGCAAGCGCTAAGAATTCATCGATAGCTTTTGACGCGCTGTAACTCCACCTGGTGATATGAGTAGACCCAAGAAGTCTATCATCCTCTTCTTCAAAAGGCATTTTATTACTTTTACCATATATTTCGGATGTGGATGCTAATAATACTTTTTTCTTGTATTTGTTAGCAAATTCAAGTACATTTTCTGTTCCAACAATATTTGTTCTTAAGGAAAGCAGGGGATTATCAATTATGTATTTAACGCCAACAGCCGCTGCCATATGATAAACCTGGTTACATTCTTTAATCAACTTTTTTAGGATTTCTCTATTTAAGATAGAATCTAAAGTATATTTAAAATTAGGATCCTTGATCAGATGGATAATGTTTGAGTATTTTCCTGTTGAAAGGTTGTCAATAACGGAAATCTCATTACCTTCTTCTAGAAGTTTTTCTACCAGATGAGAGCCAATAAATCCAGCTCCACCAGTAATTAATATTTTCATATCATCTCCTTACCGGGTGATAATGCTATCAATAAAAATGTAAAGAGCAGTTACTTGGGTAACTGTATAGAATAAGTCCTTTATAATTTTCCAGTAATCTATTTCGGGTTTTTCAGCAATAAAAATTATATCTCCTTCTTCAATTATTGTACTCTTTTTTGGTTTTATCCATTTACCCGAGCTGGCTCTGATAAGCCGGATCTTGCTTTTTTGTGCATTCCAGACCAGTCCACCAGCCTGCTCGAGATAATACTCATAATTCTCTCCTGGAACAAAGGAAATAAGTCCAGGATTTTTTACCTGACCGGAAACAGATACCGTAGAGATATTTTCGGGTATATAGACAAAATCACCACTTCTCAAAATGATGTCATACTTGCTATCTTTTGTTTTCCAGAGGTTCTCGATATCAACTGAAAATTTTCCTTTTATTTCTCGTAAGACGTTTTTGAAATAGGCATATTCCAGATTGGTCATTTCATTTCTGGACATTTCTTTGAGTCGCAAAAATTCAGGATCGATTTCATCTTTTTCGCTTTTCCTTTGAAGGAAAGCGTATTCCAGTTCTGCTTTTTCAGTAGGTCCACCACTCTCTTCCAGTATTTTAAGTAATGTTGTTTTATTTTCTTCGATAGCATAGATTCCAGGGAGTTTAACCTCACCAGCAATATTGGCATACTCCTTTATATGAAAGTTTGGTATTGAACGAATGTAGATTCTGTCGTCATTTTTAAGAAGCAGGTTTTCATAACCTTCAGGGTCTTCTACAATCTTTCTCAAATTAAATTTGAGTTTCTCAGTTTCATAATTGTCTTTAAATCTAACGATTTCACCTTCGTTCAAATATGCTTCTGGTTTCAAACCCAATGCAAGTTCAATTATGTCTGAAATTCTGTCGTTATCAGTTAATTCATAATTTCCAATATTGTTAACAGCTCCATAGATTGATACTTCACTGACTTTTGAAGGAATAATAATAATATCTCCATCTAGGACATATGGATTATTTGACTCATCACCCAGTATAAAAAACCTTTGCAGGTCAACTTTTATCTTTTCGTTTCCTCTTCTTAGTATGACATTTCGTAAAGACTCGTTTTTAGATGCAAAAATCTTTTCTTCAAACTCAGGATCTACAATATATCCCTTGTACTTTTCTTCAGGTAGAATGATCTCTATTTCTTCTTTTTTTTCAGCCTTTTTAATCTCTATTTGTTTTTCAAAAAACTCGGTTTTGGAGAATTTGATAACATCTGAAACACGACTTGATGAAGGTACAAGAAATACACCAGGATTATCAACAGCTCCAACCACGGATATGCTATAGAAAGTTTCTTCTACGTTATATTTGCTGAATTGAGCTGGGAGATTAACAACTAAAAATCCAATTATTATAAGTACAAAGTATTTCTTTTTTAATTTACTCACATTTCCTCCACTATTTAAAGGCTAGGAAAAATTCTTAATTCAGGCATTTTTGTCAAATCTTTTCATATTGAGATGTTAACAGTAAATTGCTAATTTTTAATGAGAAAATCTAATATTTCCAAACATTTTTCTATTTGTTCTAGTTTACTGGTGCAATTTACTTTGGAAATCTGGAAAATAATCCTGAGATTTCGAGTTGTATTAAAGCTAACTGAGTAATCAAAGTGGTTAATTAATCTTTCAATTTTACTTATTGTAGGAAGAGTCTTATTGCTGAATTCCAGTATTATATTTCCATTTTTTATTTCAGTTGATTGGACATTAGCTTTTTTTGCCGACATTCTTAACTTGTGATATATTAATGTATTTTTGGCTTTTTCAGGAATTTCACCAAAGCGATCAACCAGTTCATTTTCCAATGTAGTAAAATCACTTGCTTTTTTAAACCTCGATAGCTTACGATAAATTTCTAGACGTTCCCTTTCATTGGAAATATAATTATCTGGGAAATAATGATTTATATCGATTTTCAAATGAAAAAATTGTTCCCTGGCTTCTTCTTCCCAGAGTATTTGAGGTTTTTCTTCCTGGAGATTTTTAATTGCCTGTTCAAGTAGTCTATTATAATAATTAAAACCTATTGTGTTTATTATCCCGCTTTGTTTTGTTCCTAAGAGCGTACCTGCTCCCCGAAGTTCCATGTCCCGCATTGCAATCTGATAACCACTTCCCAGAGATTCGTATTCAGTTAAAGTTTCCAATCTCTTTCGTGCTTCTTCATGTAATTTTGAGGGAATGATCAAGTAAGCATAAGCACGACGATTACTTCTGCCAACACGTCCGCGAATTTGATAAAGTTGAGCAAGTCCAAACATATCAGCCCGGTTTACGATGATTGTATTTGC
>JAGLWO010000556.1 GCA_023133395.1 Candidatus Cloacimonadota bacterium
GTTGTAAGCTATCGATCCAACAAAATGCACCTGCCAGATTATTATCAGTACCTTCAAATTCCTCTTCATCGAGGGTGATCTCTGCCATTAGTACCATATGACACTGGGTATTTTGTATTACTTCCCAATCCGGTGGATCTTTTGTGTCATTTCTTGGTTCCTTTATGTTATTTCTTGTGACAATTGTTTTGTCAATCATACCTGCTCGTTGCCCAGGATAAATAAGAGTATCAGTAGCGTTCATTTTTACTTTATAACCAACATTAGGTTCCATTTGTTCTAAAGAACCATACCACTGCCCGGGTGGGTCATAATAAGTTGCAGATTGGGTCTGATTCATAACCTGATATACATTGGGAACTATACTTGATAAAGCATCTTCTATTTGTAGAGTGTATTGGGGATAATAGGCAATCCAGTTCCAGGGTACATTTAAAGCAATTGGTGTTGAGGGGTCAATTTGCATTCCAACTACTATAAATGAATTAACAAAGTTATTCATTTCTACCAGGTAACCTTCTCCATCAGTTATCTCCTCTAAAGAACCATACCATGTCCCAGGTGGATCATAATAAGTTGCAGACTGTGTCTGATTCATAACCTGATGTATATCATCCGGAGTTAAAGGTGCAAATACTGAGTCAATTGAAGTATCATCGGGATGAACATTAAAGGAAATCCAATTCCAGTTCTCTCCCAGACTTAACTGTTGTCCCGGACCTGTTACATGCATAGTTACAGGTATGGTTAATGTGCCTACATCAGGCGTAGAAGTGAAGAGTATCTCAGCGGTTTTCACAGTGCCAAGTTCAAGCCCTGTTGCATCAAGGGTTACTGCAACCTGTACGGATTCGCTAGGCTCAACTGTGTCAAAAGCCGGGTCCACTGTCATCCAGGAAATAATCCCAGAACTTATTAAATACACACTCTGTATAAATTCACCCATATTAGGAGATTGAGACCACAATGTCCAATTACCAGGTGAGCCAAAGTACGAATGATTAGTACCTGTATACAGGTAATCAGCAGAAGTTGAGGGTAATCCACTGCTTGATACGGGAGCAACGCCAAAATAGAATCCACCTGACTCAATGTTTACAGGCTCAGTTATATCGTGTACTATCTCTATCATATGCTCTGCCTCTATATCTCCAGACTCATAGAGGAGTGTTACTCCATCATCCTCATAGATTTTAAAGTGGAAGGTAGCATCATCCCAGGGATGGTCCGGATGTTCATAGAACCAATGATTAATCTTGGTGATGTTAAAAGGATAGTTTAAGCCAAAATCAGCAGGATCAAAATAAGTAACTCTTTCAGGAGCCGCCCAAGTAATCCAGTATAATGAATTTATATCACCATAAGTATACCACTCATCTAAACGACTATTTATATCTCCAGGTTTATTGGCAACAGAATACCAGCCGGAAACACTTGATTCAATTGGAGCATAGTTGTTGTGAGATTGATTATGATACTCTCGTGGTGAAACATGAAACTCAGCCCTATCCTGTTCTTCGCTGATACTGATATTGAATATAAGAGGTCCAGTACCATTATTACTAACCGTAATGTAAGTTGTAAGTGACGAATCTGGAGCAATCTGTTCATCAATAATTAAAGGATCTACCTCCATAGTAGGAGATGTCATCGCGTAATCCACTGTAGTAGTTTGATCCTCAAATACCTCAACATTTTCTACAAGTCCAACATTGTATCCTTCCTTTTCAAAGGTAACAGTATATTCAGAAATAACTACTTCTTGTATTAAATAATAGCCGTTTTCATTTGTGGTCGCTGTATAAGATGGCCCATTCGCACATGACACGGTAACAAGCACATCGTCTAAGGACTCACCCGGATTATTCGCATTAGTTACTGTACCATCAAGATTACCAACTCCTACAAGTCCATTTTCATCTGTTTTTATAAGATAGACATCCTCCAAACCTGCACCGTAAGTGGCTGTATAGCCAGCTATTATATAACCTCCATCATCGGTCTGGGCAACGGAAAAGCCCCTATCATAGTCAGTGCCTCCGAAGGTCCTGGTCCATAGAGTATTACCTGATGCATCGGTCTTTATAAGATAGACATCAGACCACCCTGGACCGAAGATTTCTGTATAGCCAGCTATTATATAACCTCCATCATCGGTCTGGGTAACAGAATAGCCATAATTATAACCAGTTCCTCCGAAGGTCTTTGTCCATAGAGTATCACCTGATGCATCTGTCTTTATGAGATAGACATTACAACCACCGTATGAGTATGTATTGCCCGTTATTATATAACCACCATCATCTGTCTGGGTACCAGAATAGCCCAAATCAGTCACAGTACCTCCGAAGGTCCTGGTCCATAGAGTATTACCTAATGCATCTGTCTTTATAAGATATACATCACCACTTTGGTATGAGTATGATATATAGCCCGCTATTATATAACCTCCATCATTTGTCTGGGAAACAGAACGACCCTCATCATCGCCAGTGCCTCCGAAGGTCTTTGTCCATAGAGTATTACCTGATGCATCGGTCTTTATAAGATAGACATCCTTACCGCCTGCACCGTAGGATGTTGTATGGCCCGTTATTATATAACCACCATCATCGGTCTGGGCAACAGAACGCCCTTCCTCACAGTTAGTTCCACCGAAGGTTTTTGTCCAGAGGGTATCACCAAGAGAATCTGTCTTGACAAGATAGACATCATCGGAGCCTGCACCGTAGGAGTATGTATAGCCCGTTATTATATAACCACCATCTTGAGTCCGGGCAACAGAACGGCCACAATCAGCACTAGTGCCTCCGAAGGTCTTTGTCCATAGAGTATCACCTGATGCATCGGTCTTTATGAGATAGACATCCATACAGCCTGCACCGTAGGAGTGTGTCCAGCCCGTTATTATATAACCTCCATCATCGGTCTGGGCAACAGAATAGCCTTCCTCACCCATAGCACCGCCATACCATCGCTCAAAGGCTATCTGTGCACCAGCAACTGCGGGTAAGACGAGAAATAGACCCAGCAGAATCGTTATTACCAGTGTTTTTTCCCCCGAAAATATTCGGGATTTCCCCGACATATCGGGATTAAACATAGTTCTTAACATCTTATTCTCCTTTGGAGGATTTATTATCCTCGCTTTCTTTTTTTTAATAGACCTTCGACCCACCTTCTAACTTGCCCTTATTATGAACAGTCAGATAAGTGGATTGAAGGTCATACTTTCTTTATTTCATCAAGATTTATCCTGTTCGCCATGCTGAATAACATGGTGAAATCTTCCCTTATTTCATCAGGATCATCTTCTTAACAGAAGTATATCTTCCTGAGTTCATTTTGTAGAAGTAGATGCCGCTGCTTACAGATTTGCCGTTCTCATCTTTTCCATGCCAAATAACCTGATGTGCACCTGCATTTAATTTTTCATTAACCAGTGTTTTAACTTTTTGACCTCTAATATTATAGACATCAATAGTTACCCGACAATCTTCTATAATTGAAAAACTAATTGTAGTTTCCGGGTTAAACGGGTTCGGGAAGTTAGGATTAAGTTTGGTGGAGAAAACTGGATATACACCCTCTGCTGAAGTCAGTATAGCCGTTAACTGGTATGGTTCAAATGGCGTGCCAATAGTAGCAAGATCTTCAAAGATAATTGTTTCTTCACAAGCATATACCAGGTCTGTTTCAGAATCATATATCATAAAGGTAATCTCTTCTCCAATATTTACATTACTTACAATATAAAAAAACCAGAAACCGGTAGCTTGCCATGTTGCTATTCCACGACATTCTAAACTATCAGTCCAACAAAATGCACCTGCCATATTATCGCCAATTCCTTCAAACTCCTCACCTTCAAGTGTAATCTCTCCCATTAAGAACATATGATACTGTGTCCCAGATATTAGCTCCCAATCTGGTGGTCCATTATATACTTCTAAAGTAAAGTCAATTCCACTGGTCACCTGCTCTTCAAAGACCTCTACGCCAACTATTGTTGAATCTCTATAGCCCGCTAATGATGCTGTTACATCATAAGTTCCAGGTGCAACACTAATTGTGTAATATCCGCTATAATCGGGGTTTGTTGCTGCTCCACCAGTTGTGACAACAACATCTTCTATATTACCGGATCCTCCATCAAGGGTAACTGTTCCCTCTATAATTCCTGGCTGAGATGTCAAATAAGAGAAATAATCACTCATTAAATTTGCTTTTGTATTATCACCAACACCATCTATCATTGAACCAAGAAGTGTTGAGGTAAAAATCGTCCGATACTGCCCTCCTCCACCATAACATACACCACGACCCTTATCATCCTGTGAAACAAAAAAGATCGTACCTTCATCAGCTCCGATCTCATCAACTGAATAATCGGAGTCAGAACCATATTGGTAATTAAACTCGTAGTCTTCTGCAAATGTTCCTCCTACTCCAATCAAACTCTGAACATTATACGAATAACCATTATGAACATAATTACAACCAAAATAGCTAAAAAGGGTAGTATAATAATGACCTGAGGCAAAATCTACGCCCTCAATGTAAACTGCTTTGCCAGAGTCCAAAAAATCAATAAGTCTTTGTTGCTCGATAGAGTAAACTACTCCAGGTGGAGTAGAACCTCAGCCCAAACACCAATGCCCAAGTGTTATAAATATAATATCATAATTAGATAAGTCTGTGGGTA
>JAGLWO010000557.1 GCA_023133395.1 Candidatus Cloacimonadota bacterium
GGGAGTTTTTTCTTGTATGGTCCTCATGTTTTTTTAAGTGCAACTCTTCCAACACGCTATTTTGATAAACAAGTAGTGGCTGCATCAAGTGGATTTATTGCTGGAATGGGATATGTCGGAACAGTTTTTGTAGGATTGATTATTCCTGTTTTAGTATCGTCAGCAAATGGTAGCTGGAAAAATGTTTTTATATTTTGGGCAATTCTCTCATTTACAGTAGTGGCAATTATGATTACATTCGTCTGGAAATATGAATTGAAAAAAGCTTAAGAACAATTCTTTTTAAATCCTTATAATCACTCTCTGGTTATAAGAATTTTTTTATTTACTTTTACTTATATTATACAAAAAGTTGTTTTTATTTGGCATCAACTTTAACAGGTTTAACCAGGATCAATGATAACATACATTTCTTTTCGCAGGTTGTTTCAGGATTGTGGATCGTCTATATTTCTTTGGATGCAATAGATAAAACAGAATTTTATAAGTTGCACATAACACCCGCACTTATCCGAGAAAATGTTGGATTGAGTTTGAACTTGAACTTCTAAAATATTAAAAAACTTGATAAAATATCAAATCTAATAATTTCGACACAAGTTCTAAACATTAATAAAAGAGGAAAAATGAAAATAGTCTATTCGTATTATGTTTTAGATATTGTCCACAAAGGTCATCTTAAAATGATGGAAAACGCCAAGGCAATAGCTGGAGAAGAGGGGAAACTCATTGTAGGAATCTTAACAGATGAAGCAGTAATGGAAAAGAAAACCAAACCAATACTTTCTTTTGACGAAAGATTTGACCTAGCAAATGCTATAAAGTATGTTGACCTTGTTGTTGCTCAGGAAACTTATTCTCCACTTCCCAATGTAAAGAAAATAAAACCTGATATTCTGATGGAAAGCACCAGCCATACTGATGAAGCTATTGAGGAAGCACAAAAAGTAATGGAAAGCATAGGTGGAAAAGTAATAGTAATACCGTATTTTCCTTCACAATCTTCATCTAACATAAAAAATAATATTAAAAAAGGAGAATAAAAAAATGAAAACAAATTCTGATACTTCTATCCTTATTAGAAAGTGGCAAAAGAAAATGTTCTGGATGATGTGGATAACATACGCATCATTCTATCTTCTGCGTGTAAACATTTCCATTGCAATGCCAAGCATAATGAGCGAGTTTGGTTTAACAAAAACAAATATGGGAGTTGTACTCACAAGTTTATTCTTTGCTTATGCGGTTGGACAGTTCATAAACGGACAACTTGGAGATAAACTGAATTCACGAAGAATAATAACCATTGGATTGATAGTTTCTGCCATTCTTAATATCATTTTTGGTTTCAGTGCAGGTGCATTAATTCTTATGGCTGTTATTTGGGGATTGAACGGCTATTTCCAATCAATGGGTTGGGGACCTACAGTAAAAGCAAAAGCAAACTGGTTTCCCAAAAAGATCAGAGGAAAAATTTCCGGGCGCCTGGGCACAAGCTATATTATTGGTGGAGCATTTTCCTGGTTTCTGGCAGGTACGATTGTAAAATACTTGAATTGGCGTTTCACTTTCTTTATACCTGCTGTAATCTGTATTATCCTTGCAATTCACTGGTACATCAGGGCTCGAAATGCACCGGAAGAAGTGGGACTGCCAAGTTTGGAAGAACAGGAACAGGGAATTGAAAGTTCCGAAGTTAAAAAGGATCATCATATAGGTTTTAAGGAAACATTAAAGATAACTCTTTTGAATCCTTATGTGTGGTTTGCAGGATTTGCTCTTTTTGGATT
>JAGLWO010000558.1 GCA_023133395.1 Candidatus Cloacimonadota bacterium
TTGAATTAATGGATTCTGTTTATGAAGTTCTGGAAGAGATAAAAGTGGAAAACAAAAATATCCTGGTTGTTTTCAATAAAATCGATAAAGTAGGTGGAAAGCATTTTTTGTTTCTAAAAAAGCAGTTAATTACAAAATATCCTGATTGTGTGTTTATCTCAGCTAAATATGAAAAGGGTTTGGAAGAGCTTTATAAAAAAGTAGAAGAATTTGTTATCAAAAGTAAAGTGACTGTAACTTTGGAAATTCCTGCTGAACTGCAAAATCTTATTTCTTTTATTCATGATAATGCTGAAATAATTGATGATTATTACAATACTGAAAGTAAAGTTCAATCAATGAAGATAAAAATTAATAGACAGTTATTACCAAATATAAAAAAACAAATTGAAGATTTTAACTTGAAAAAGGAATTAGGGATTTAACAAAAAATGAAAACTACACACTTAATTATTAATGGTGATTCGAGGAATATGTCCGAATTGAAGGACAAATCTATCCAGTTGATAGTTACTTCTCCTCCTTACTGGCAATTGAAAGATTATGGAACAAAGAATCAAATTGGATTTTATAATCTAGGATAAATAGTATGAATGAAGCATTAGTTCAATTTAAGTTTTAAATATTTAGAATAATGGAAGAAATATTATTTGAAAATTATCTTAAAGAAAACTATGAAATTTATGATAGATTTACTTTTGATAAGGTTTTTAGATTTTTATTATCAAACGATTTTGAACACGAAGAAGCAAAAGGTATCATTATGAATAATTGTGCTTTAAGTGCATTAGTTTTACAGGAAAGGATTTACAATGAGTATTACTATAAAATCTCAATGGATGATGAAATTTCAGAAGATTTGATTGAATTTATAAATGAAATTAAGAAAGAAATTGAGAGATTGAAAGGTTAAGTTAAATTTTTATGGACATAAACCTGCTTTAAATATTATTTAGAAAAAAAGTTAAATAAAAGGAGAAAAAATGATTAGTAACTTTCAAGAGATTATTTCTGATAGTGCAAAGGGAATGAAAAGGTCTGCAATTCGTGAACTCCTGAAATTAGCTCAAAATCCTGACATTATATCTTTTGCTGGTGGGCTTCCTGCTCCTGAGACTTTTCCTGTAGAAAAGCTTTTTGAAGTTGTAAAAGAAGTTCTTGAAGAAGAAGGAACTACTGCTCTTCAATATGGAGCTACAGAAGGAGACAATAAACTTCGTGAACAAATAGCTAAAAACTATAGAAATGATGGCTTCGATATAACCAAAGAAAATGTGCTTATTACAACAGCTTCACAACAGGGATTGGATCTTCTTGGAAAGATATTTATCAATCGTGGAGACAAGGTTTTTGTCGGTTTACCTTCTTATCTTGGTGGATTAAGTGCATTTAATGCTTATGGTGCTGATATGGTGGGAATAAAGTTCGATGAACATGGAATGCGTTCAGACATAATTGAGGAAAAATTGATTGAACTGAAGGCAAAAAATGATATGCCAAAATTCATTTATGTTATTCCCGATTTCCAGAACCCTGCAGGTGTAACTATTCCTGATTTCAGAAGAAAAGAGATCTTAGATATTGCAAAAAGATATGATATTCTTATTGTTGAAGATAGTCCATACAAAGAGATTCGTTTTGAAGGTAAAGACCAGACTAGTTTGTATGCTTTGGATAACACCGGGCATGTTATCAATCTTGGAACTTTTTCAAAAATATTCGTTCCTGGATTCAGGATTGGCTGGGTGATTGCTCACCCTGATATCATTGATAAATTTGTGATGGCAAAACAGGGAACAGACCTTTGTACATCTCCCTTTGTTCAAAAGATATCAGCAAAATACATTGAAAAGGGATACTTCGGTACAAATCTCAAGAAAACGATTAAGATTTATAAAGAGAAAAAAGAAGTTATGATTAAAGCTTTTGAGAAATATATGCC
>JAGLWO010000559.1 GCA_023133395.1 Candidatus Cloacimonadota bacterium
ATATCTAATAATTTCCCAATTTTTCAATTGACTGAATTTTAATTTTAAAATTTCTAAGTAAAAGGAAATAGAAATTATGAATAACGAATTGAAAAAGATTCCCGGTGTCGATAAGCTTTTAATTCGCCCGGAGATTATTACATTTGTTAAAAAGTACAGAAAAGAACTTGTTACGTATACTATTCGTCAAATTCTGGATGAAGAGAGAGGAAAAATTCTTAATGGTGAGTTGGCGTCTTCAAATGAAATGCTGTTTTTAAATATTAAAAATATGATTGAAAATATTGTTGATAAATCTTTGAAACCAATGATAAATGCAACTGGAATTGTACTTCATACCAATCTTGCCAGGGCACCTCTCGGTAAATATGTCCTGCATGAGTTAGAACCTGTCATAACAGGATATTCGAATCTTGAATTTGATCTGAAAAAAGGAAAAAGGGGACAGAGAAATACTCATATTTCCGAACTGATAAAATACATTACAAGAGCTGAGGATGCAATTGTGGTTAATAATAACGCTGCTGCTGTAATGCTGGTTCTTAAAACCTTTGCTGCACGTAAAGAAGTAATTATTTCCCGCGGTGAGTTGATCGAAATTGGGGGTTCCTTTCGCATTCCTGAAATTATGAAAGCAAGTGGTGCAAAAATGGTCGAAGTTGGCACTACCAATAGAACCAGATTGTCAGATTATGAAGATGCAATTACAGATAAAACAAAGATGATTTTGAAAGCTCATAAATCCAATTATTTCATCAGCGGATTTACAGAAGAAGTTGAAATTGGAGAATTAGTGAAAGTGGCAAAAAAATACGACCTGATGTGTGTTTATGATATGGGTTCCGGCTTACTCAGGAAACCTGAAGGACTTCCATTGGAGAAAGAACCGGATGTACGCTCAGCATTGGAAGCAGGAGTTGATATTGTTACTTTCAGCGGGGATAAACTTCTGGGAGGTCCACAAGCAGGTATTATAACAGGTAAGAAAGAATTCATTTACAAACTGTCAAAAGTTCCTCTGATGAGAACTCTGCGAGTTGGCAAGATAACAATTTCAGCTTTAGCAACAGTGATGAAATGCTACTTAAAAGATGAAGACTTGATTTCTAAGATTCCAATTTTTATGATGTTGAACCGTGATAAAAAGGAACTGCAGAGACTTTCGGGAAAATTATCCAATGAATTCAGTAAATA
>JAGLWO010000056.1 GCA_023133395.1 Candidatus Cloacimonadota bacterium
ATGGAATACCAATATAATGATAAAACATATATATTAAATCTTATAGATACTCCAGGACACGTGGATTTTTCTTATGAAGTTTCCCGCAGTCTTGCTTCTTGTGATGGTGCTCTACTGTTGGTCGATGCATCACAGGGGATTGAAGCACAAACCATGAGCAATCTCTACCTGGCAATGGAAAACAATCTGGAAATAATTCCTGTAATAAATAAAATTGATCTCATCAAAGCAGATGTCGAGGGAACTGAACATGATATTATTGAAAATATCGGAATTGGTTCAGAACAAATTTATAAAATAAGCGCAAAGGAAGGAACTGGAATAGATGATTTATTTGAAGGAATCGTCAAAAGTATTCCCCCACCTGAGGGAGATATAAACTTTCCTGCAAAAGCTCTAATTTTTGATTCTTACTTTGATATTTATCGTGGTGTAATTATTCTTATCCGCATGTTTGATGGTAAGCTGAAGAAAGGAGATAATATAAAGCTTTTTTCTACAGAAAAGGAATTTTCAATTGAAGAGATCGGTTATCTGGGTTTGAAAAAGGAGGAAACGAATGAACTTACTGCCGGCGAAGTAGGCTATATCATTGCAAACATTAAGGAAGTTTCCGATGCTCGCGTAGGGGATACCATAACAACTGCCACAGACGGATGTGAAAAAGCTTTACCGGGTTTTGAAGAGCCTAAGCCCATGGTTTATAGTGGTCTATTTCCATTGGATAAAGAAGACCATGAAACCCTGCGGGAAAGTCTGGGGAAATTAAAACTAAATGATGCTGCTCTTACATATGAGCCTGAAAGTTCTTTAGCACTTGGATTTGGATTCAGAAGCGGTTTTCTGGGAATGCTGCACCTGGAAATCGTAAAAGAAAGGCTTTTACGTGAATATAATATTCCCATAATTATTACAACACCAAGTGTTAGATTTGTCATCAACCTGAATGATGGCACTCGTAAAATTATTTATAATCCAGCAGATATGCCTGATCCCGTGAATATTAAAAGCATCGAGGAACCGATAATGGATGTGGAAATCATAGTTCCCACAGAATATGTTGGAAACATCATGAAACTTGTTCAAGAAAGACGCGGAATTCAAAAAAATATACAATATATTGATGAGAAACGGCTATCTATCCATTATGAAATGCCACTCATTGAGATCATTTTTGATTTCTATGACAAGCTTAAGTCTGTCAGTCGGGGATATGCTTCTTTGGATTATTCGTTTAAGGGATATAGAGTTTCCAATGTTGTAAAAGTCGATATTCTTATAAATGGTGATTGTGTTGATGAAATGTCCTTTATCTGTCACGAAGATAAAGCTTACCAATGGGGGAAAAGCGTTACCGAAAAATTGAAAGATGTGATCCCAAGACATCTCTTTAAAATAGCTCTGCAGGCAAGTATAGGTGCCAAAATCATCGCTCGAAGTACGATAAATGCCCTGCGTAAAAACGTTACTGCCAAATGTTATGGTGGAGATATTACCAGAAAAAGAAAACTCCTGGAAAGACAGAAAGAAGGCAAGAAACGCATGAAAGAGATCGGTTCTGTTTCCATTCCGCAGGAAGCATTTCTGGAAGTTCTGAAAGCTGACCGCAGTTAATTTTAACAAATAAAAAAAGATTGAACCGCTAAATTCGCAAAAGACGCAAAGAAAAGAAGATTATAAGATAAATATTTTTGTCCCCTAGTAATCGGGAATCTATTTGGGAACAAGTTGGGGGGAATGAATTATCTTATTAATTTTCTGAAAAAAGTTGCAACCCAGGCACCAATTAAAGTTACACCTAAAAGCATTTCTAAAGCAGATAAAAATCTACCGAATGGATTTATGAGTGTAATATCTCCATATCCTACTGTTGTAAATGTTACAATACTGAAATATAAAAAATTAGAGAAATCTTTAAAACATTGCCAATAGTAATTAGGATTAAAAATATTTTTTATAAAATAAGAAATGTTTATGTCGTAATTCACCATTTCTTTAGTTGGAGAGACTGAACTATCTTGCTGAGCAAACCCTAAACCAACGAACATATAAAGAAATGCAAATAAAATTAAGATGAAGACGGATACTTTTAAACAATTAGTAGGCTTTTCACCATAACCGATTAGCAATTCATTAAATATAAGTTTAGTATATTTATCTATAAAACCCTTATTATTGTATCGAGTTGATGCATGTTTTGCTTTATAATAATAATTCCATTCTTTATCGTGTGCACCACCATCTTTATAGGCTTCACGGATAGAAATATAAAAGCCTTCTAAATTCTTTAAATTAAATTCCAGTTTCCAATTCTTATCAATGGGGATGAAACTAGGATCATTTAATTCAACTGATGACGTAAATTTACAATTTTCAAATAGTCTATCAGGAAAAAAGTAGTTATTGAATTTTGTATTAATAAAAATACAGTTATCAAATAAACAGTGTTGTATAAAATCAACATCTTCAAAACTACAATTCTCAAAAGTACAGCCCATAAAATATGCAAAGTGAAAATTACTTTTAACAAATTGACAATTATAAAATCTGCCAAAATAGCAATCAGAATGGTAAGTCATATTTTTGAATGTTGAATGCCAGAAATTAGAATAAGAAAAATCTAAAACTACAAAATTATCAACATTAGGAGGAAAATTAATATTTTCTTTCCAGAATTCAAAACCTCTTAAATCTGTAAAATCATCAAGTAAGTCACCAAATTTTCCATTTTCCCAATCCGACTGAAGAAAATGTTTACCTGCTCCTTCTCTTATAAGTTTAATAATATGTTCATAATTGAGCTTACCTTCTTTTGTCTTCCATCTCTCTGTTACTTTTTTATGCTCTTCTGGTTTATATTGATATAATTGTGAAACGGGAATAAACATAAATATTCTTTGAAAATAATCCTATGTTTTATTTGCCATCTAATATATATTAGACTGCTTAATAAATCAGAGGTTTCCTGCCGTAAGTAGGACTTATAATTTCTATATTATTCAATATTACCTTCATCATCTGTTTTTATTAAACATACTTGATTATTTATCTTACCAGTTAATATGTAACCTCCATCATTCGTTTGTCTTACACACCGTCCTTCACCGTGTTCATATCCACTAACTCCTACAAATATTTTATTCCATTCTTCAATCCCAATTGCATTTGTTTTAATTAACCAGATATTATACGAATCTTCAATGAAGCTTCTTGTTGTACCTGTTACAATATATCCCCCATCATCTGTTTTATCTACTGAATGTCCTTCATCAAATTCAGTACCACCAAAAGTTCTTTCCCATTCTCTATTTCCTAAAGCATCGGTTTTGACTAACCATACATCTCCTCCATCAGCTTCAGATGTACCGGCTATTATATAGCCGCCATCATCTGTCTGCTTTACTTCGTGTCCATAACCATCGCTAATAGTACTATTCCATACTTCATATCCTTGTTCATCTGTTTTAATTAACCTTAAACCACCACCTACAATAATATATCCTTCATCAAATGTCTGAGCAATTGAACTTCCACCACATTCATATTCAAATATTCTATTCCATTCTTCAAATCCATATCTGTTTATTTTAATCAACCAAGGATAATCAGAAAGAGAACCTAATACGATATATCCACCATCATTTGTCTGAATTACTGCATTACCAGAACCACCTTCATATGTCAGATCCCATTCTTTTTCACCGTTTGTATCAGTTTTAACTATGTATAGACCATGTTCTGTCAAATTATTATTACCTGTTATAATATAGCCATCGTCTTCGGTTTGCACAACACAATATCCCCATGATACCCATGATTCACCAAAAGTTTCACACCATTTTTCATTTCCCTTTTTGTCAGTTTTTAATAACAATATACCATCACCGCAATAACCTGTAATAATATAACCATTATCATAAGTTATATCTAAAGATATTCCACTACCTAGATGTGTACTAAATGTTTTAATAAATTTAATTTTTTCTTTATCATTATCTGTAAAAATGGAACAACTTGATATAAATAAAAAGGATGAAACAAAAATACTTATAAAATTCTTTTTCATATTTCCTCCTACATATAATTTTATATTTTTGCCATATCATTTAGAATTATAATTCGGTTTATTAAGTATCCCTACTGCTTCCAATTCTCGTTGTATTTCAATCACTTTATCTTCAATATTATCATTGAAGTGGATTCGAGAGATGCCATCGATGTCCGAATGCACAGTCGTTCCGTTTTTGAGGAGGAGGCAAACACGTGGAATGCCCAGACGACCGACGAACCATCCAGCCTCGAAGATCACATTTGGTCGAGCTTGGCAATAGGATTGCGCATGGTTAATGATTTCGTCGTCAGGAGTGATAATAGCGAAGGCAAGGGCGCAAGCCGAAGCGGATTGCTCGAATTTCTCCAGCAACGATCGGCTCATACCGGGTTCGCTTTTCATAAGGCTTGGGTTAAGTCCGAAATAATTCTGGAGAAGATCGCGAAGGCGAAGTTTGTTCATTTCGTCATGACCGTGGATGATAAAAACGTTGTTTCCAGCAGGAGGGACGGACGGTTGGGACATTGCATTTGCCGTTTCCTGTCCAGACATGAATTCCAGATAATTCAAGATGTGCTCGAACTCGGCAAAAAGGGCTGTATATTCGTCTTCTGTTATGTTGCGAAAACTCCTGCTTGCATCGGAGTATTTCCGCACAATGGGTGCCTTGTATCCGTAGAGTGCCTGAAGAGAGTTCTTTGCTCGGGTAAGGTACCGACTCCTGAGATGTTTTTTGCTAAAGTCATTTAGTGCACGAACTCCCGTTGAATGAGCTAAGCGGAATTTCTGAATCAGAATAGTTGGTTCAATGTTTTCCATTCATTTCTCCATCAAAATTAATATTTTATAACATTATCATTTCCTTGAGATAATCTACGTCAATAACGATGAATAAATTCTCAATGTCAAATAAAAAATAAAGTGTGGATTTTTTATTCTTGCGTGATTCCGAAGAAAAAATTACGTTACTATTTAAGCAGGATAAATAAAAAGTCTTTTGGATTAAAAGGAAAATGAATCAACAAAAACAAAAAATAAAACTTCGGAAGTTTCAAAAACTTCCGAAATTTACTTCAATGAAATACAAATATCACCTGTTAGCTTTTTCAGCGATCTTCTTCTGGGGAATTTCACTGCTTTCCACACGCATTCTGCTCGATAGCGGTTTCACACCCAATAACATAACTTTCTTACGCTTCCTGATAGCAGGAAGTATAATTTTCTTTTTCCTAAAAAATAAGAAAAAAACTAAAATAGAAAAAAGGGACAGGAAATATTTTTACTTAACTGCTCTTTGCGGAGTTACTTTATTCTATTATTTTGAAAATACCGGATTAAAATTCACAACTGTTTCCAATACTGCTCTCATCACCGCCACAATTCCGCTTTTCACATTGCTTATCGCTTTTTTCCTTTTCAAGAAAAAACTGTTCTGGCAGAATCTAATTGGAATTCCACTTGGTCTGGGTGGAACTTTTATCCTGTTCTACAAAGATATTATCGAATCTGGAGTCTACCTTAAAGGTGATATTTTCGTATTCGGCTCTGTGATAATGTGGACGTTCTATTCTTTTGTTTATAAAAAGATAATGTACAAATATGATGTTACTTTTTTTACTTATAAGGTTTTTTTGTATGGTGTGATATTTCTTATTCCTGTTATGATATTTGAATACAAATCTTTT
>JAGLWO010000560.1 GCA_023133395.1 Candidatus Cloacimonadota bacterium
GGTTCAAAATTTACAATTTTTGCCATTCTTTCTCCTTTTTTTTGAAACCACGAATTAACACAAAATTACACTAATATTTCTTTCAATTTCGAATAGTAATAAATCCTATAAAACAACTCTTTCATATTCAAGACTATTATTTTTGAAATTCAGAATAATTGCTAACTTCAATCCTGTTGCTTTCAGATAATTCAAAGCTTGAGCTTTATGAACATCAGTGATTTTATCAACAATTTTTAATTCAAGAATTATTTTATCTTCTACTAAAATATCAGCAATATAATTCCCAACTATCTGACTTTTAAAATAAACTTTAATCGGTGCTTGTTGAACTGCTTTTATTTTCAAACTTTCAAACATAACCATTAAAGAATTTTCATACACCTTCTCTAAAAAGCCTTTTCCTAATTCATTATAGACTTCCATAGCAGCACCAATTATTTTGTATGACAACTCCTTGAAAACTATCATAGAACAAATTACTTTTCGAGATAATTCGTGAAAATTGGTGGTTTCATATCCTTATCTTTACTTCATCAATAGTATATTTTTTCTCACAATATACACACCGCACTTTTGGTGGTTCGTTGTCTGTAATTTTAAATTTGGAAGGTATATCTTCCATACTTGTAATGCATTGTGGATTCGGACAAACGATCAGGTTTTCGATGTATTCCGACATTTCTAAAGATACCTTCTTAACAACTTCAAAATTTTTAATAATGGTTAGAGTTGCTTTGGGAGCAATCAGAGCGATACTATTTACTTCACTTTGAGATAATTCACGATTTTCAATCTTTATAATATCCTTTTTACCAATTCTTTTACTCGCAAGATTCATCCCGATCATCACAACATCGGATCCGTGCAAATTAAGAATATCAGCAACTTTCAGAACTTTCCCGGCAGTGATGTGGTCAATAACTGTTCCATTTTTAATAGCATCAACTTTCAATTGTTTCATTCTGCACTTCCCAGAAGAGTAGTAAAAATCGCCTGACGCATAAATACTCCATTTTTCGCCTGCTGAAAATAATAAGCATAAGGAGTATCATCAACATCAGTTGCGATTTCGTCCACCCGTGGAAGCGGATGAAGAACCTTGAAATTGCTTTTCACACTTTTCAACATATTTTTATTGATAATATAAGAACCTTTAACCTTTTCATAATCTTCAGGGTCGGTAAACCTTTCCTTTTGAATTCTTGTAACATACATCAGGTCTAATTTGTCAATAATCTTCTCAATATCACGAATTTCTTCAAATTCTATGTTCTTTTCTCGAAGGTCATCAAGAATGTAAGGTGGCATTTTCAGGTGAGAAGGTGATGCAAAATAAAGCTTCGGATTGAAATCTGAAAGAGCCTGAACAAGTGAATGAACAGTTCTTCCAAACTTAAGATCACCTACTACACCAATCGTAAGATTTTCCAGAGTTCCCTGAGTTTTAACTATGGAATATAGATCCAACAAAGCTTGAGTTGGATGCTGGTTTGCTCCATCTCCTGCATTTACCACAGGAATATCTACAACCTCGGAAGCATATCTGGCAGAACCTTCAACAGCTGTCCGAATTACGATTATATCCGTATATTGTGCTATGGTTTGCAATGTATCAGCAAAAGATTCCCCCTTTTTTACTGAAGTTGACCCTGTTCCTCTCATTGTTACTGTTTGCCCCCCAAGTCTTTTCATTGCAGTGGCAAAGGAAAACTGAGTTCTGGTTGAAGGTTCATAGAAAATCAACGCTCCAAGTTTGTCACTCATATCCGGTTTCAGTTTACCGGTTTCAATCTTCTCTGCAAGTTTCATTAAATCTAGAATTTCTTTTTTACTAAGATCTCGCATTGAAATTAGATTTTTCATTTACTCTCCTTTTTTTTGAAACCACCTACCTCTGTTATGCTATAGCTGGTTCGTTGTTTCAAATTCTTTTTTCATACTCTTTCCAGGCTCTTTCACGATAGATTTTCGCTTCTTCACCTGGATTTTCTTTTCCGTAAATTCCACGTCCGACAATGATGCAATCTGCACCACCTTG
The DNA here is from genome assembly GCA_023133395.1 of Candidatus Cloacimonadota bacterium. Taxonomy (GTDB): domain Bacteria; phylum Cloacimonadota; class Cloacimonadia; order Cloacimonadales; family TCS61; genus JACNIV01. The sequence continues at coordinate 2,042 of JAGLWO010000560.1, forward strand.
AACAGCTTCTTCCACTGTGATGTACTGCTGACCCATTGCATCCGAACCTTTTTGCAGTTTTACTCCAGGTACTAAAAGTAGCATCCCGGTAGGAAATTTTGCTTTGAATCTTCTGATATCTTCCACATCTTTTCCATGCCCGATGAAACCGGAAACAACATCAGGATATTTCCTGGCAACTTCAAAACATTTCCTGGAATATGTTTCATTTATCAGGTTTCCTTTGGAACTCATTCTTGCCAGCACAAAACTACTTCTTCCTTCAACACCGTCAAACAAACCTTTTAAGATTCCCTCTCCTGCAACCATGTGGACTGTTATGAATTCTGCCCACCCGGAAATTTTATAAACCCCACTTCGGAACTGTTTGCGAACCGTATTCCCGATATCTGCAAACTTCCTATCTTCGAAAATGATAAAATCATACTTTCGAGAGTACTCTTTAAGTCTGGGAATAAAGTTCTCATTAAAATCATCGAGAATATCAACATGAGTTTTGAGCATCACAATCTCGGGTCCTACTTCATCCAGAATTTTAAAAAACTCCTTCTGA
>JAGLWO010000561.1 GCA_023133395.1 Candidatus Cloacimonadota bacterium
TCTAAGACAGAATCTTCAACTGGAAAAATCTGAGCTGACCAATAAATTAACTGAGATTTCCAAAGATAAAAAGATAAAGAATGATACAAAGATATTTGAATTCGCCAGTGACATATTAATTAATTTAAACTCAAATATTTCTGAAATTGATAAGAAAATAAAGAAACATTCTACAAATTGGTCGTTTGATAGAATTGCAAAATTGGATCTGAGTATTTTACGAGTTGCAACTTACGAAATGCTTTATACAGATACAGCACCTGCAATCATAATGAATGAAGCTATCGAAATAGCAAAAAAGTACTGCTCGGAAAGTTCTGGAAAATTCATTAATGGTGTATTGAATGCAATTGCGGAAGAATTAAATGAAAGAAAAGATTAACTGCAGCATCGGAGTAATTGTATATAATGAAGCTGCAAACATTGGTAAGCTCCTCGATGCACTTCTAACCCAGCAACTTCAGCAGGTTGTTATTGAGGATATTTTTGTCGTTTCCAGTGCCTGTACAGATGGCACAGATGATATTGTTAGAAAATATTGTGAAAAACATCCGAAAATAAAATTGATAACTGAACCGGAAAGACGAGGCAAATCATCTGCAATAAATAAATTTATTGAAGCTTCAAAATCTGAAATATTGGTACTTGAAAGTGGTGATACAATACCAGCGAAAGATACTGTAGAGAAATTAGTAGTACCATTTCTAGATGATAAAGTTGGCATGTCCGGTGGAAGACCGACTCCAGAAAATGATCCAAAAACATTTGTAGGATATAGCGTAAACCTTCTCTGGGACCTTCACCACGAGATGGCGCTAATTTCTCCAAAACTGGGAGAGATGGTTGCCTTTAGAAGAGTCTTTAAACAAATTCCTCCGGAAAGCGCTGTTGATGAAGCCAGCATCGAAGCGATCATGAAAGATAAAGGTCTTGAACTCAAGTATATTCCTGATGCTATTGTTCATAACAAAGGACCTGAAAATATTAGTGACTTTATCAAGCAGCGCAGAAGAATTGAAACAGGACACTTATGGTTGAAGAAATTTCAAGAATACTCTGTAGCTTCTCAGGATTCGAATATACTGATTAAATTGGCGTTGAATGAAATACGAAAGAATCCGGGAAAAATCTTCTTTTTAATCGGAACAGCATTTATCGAGATATGGAGCAGGTTCCTGGGATGTTATGATTTTAAAATAAAAAAGAAGAATCCATTCAAATGGGAAATTGCTGATTCCACGAAAAATTTGAAAATTAACACAGAAGAAGAGACAAAAAATGATAGAATTAATTCCTAAAATTGTAGCTTACAAATTATATCGAAGTTGTGGATTCCCCAAAATCTTACCGATAAACTACACTATAAGTACTTTATATACATGCAATTCCCGTTGTAAAACCTGCAATATCTGGAAGAAAAAAGCAGAAAATCTGACCATTTATGAGTATGAAGAGATTTTTAAAAAATTAGGAAAATCACCTTACTGGATAACAATAAGTGGGGGAGAGCCTTTTCTACGAGACGATCTAGTTGAACTCTGCAGAATAATCTACAAATATTCAAAACCCAAAATCATTAATATTCCTACAAACGGGATTTTAATAAAAAAGATAGTTCAAAATGTAAAGGATATAGCATCAGCATGTCCACAAACCCAGATTATCATTAATCTTTCAATCGATGCAATTGGACAGCAGCATGATGAAATTCGGCAGTTTCCGGGAAATTATGACAAGGTTATTAAAACCTTCAATAAACTAAAAGAATTGAAAATTAAGAATCTCACAGTCGGTATTCATACGGTTATTTCAAAGTTTAATGTTAATGAATTTACTGCGATCTCCAATACACTTATGGAATTAAAACCCGATTCCTACATTACAGAGATTGCTGAGGAGAGAAACGAACTTGAAACTATGAACGCAGATATAACACCTGATATTATTTCATACCGTTCTGCAATCGATTACCTGATTCACAGAATTAAAAATGCAAAATTCAAGGGAATGAATAAAATTACTCAGTCTTTCAGGATAGAGTATTATAATCTTGTTAAGAAAATCCTACGGGATAAGATTCAGTTTATTCCATGTTATTCCGGTATTGTATCTACTCAAATTTCACCTGATGGTGAAGTCTGGTCTTGCTGCATAAAAGCTAAATCATTTGGAAATCTCCGGGACAATAATTATAATTTTAAGAAAATCTGGTTCAGTAAAGAAATGGATAAGGAACGAAAATCAATCAAAAAAAAAGAGTGTTATTGTCCCCTGGCAAACGCTTCCTATACAAACATGTTGATGAATATCCCAACTTTAATAAGAGTGTTTTTCCGAAGTTTTATTAAATGGTGGAGTTAAAATGCACAAGCGAGTAATTGCTGTAATAATGGCTGTAATTATACTACTTTCGGTATTGTATGTTTTTTTTGGTAAGAACTGGTTAGCTGAACAGCAATATCTTCAAAAACAAAAAAGTACTGAATTCATGAAGAATGAACTTATAGATAAGTTCCTTGAGATTCAAGAACAATCACAGGAAATATTAAATGAGATATTAAATCTGAGTTATGAAATTGAATTTTTCCC
>JAGLWO010000562.1 GCA_023133395.1 Candidatus Cloacimonadota bacterium
ACTTCATACCCGAGTTTCTGCATAAAAACAACAGCCAGCATGCTGTCTAAGCCACCGGAAAAAAGAGCGAAGCATTTATATTTCTTTTTCATTCGTTTTCTAATGGGGCTAAAAGGGGGATTTGAACCCCCGACCTACTGATTACGAATCAGTTGCTCTACCACTGAGCTATTTTAGCACTTTTTACCTTTTGTTTACTTTAAAGAAAAATAAGATATAATGACTTTACTATACCTGATATAAAAGCTTTCGATTCAGATTCCAAACAGAAATTCTGAACAATTAATAGAATATTTTTATTCATTCTTTACTTCTTTCTCCCCGGGATAAAGAATAAGTATAAAAATTGTAATTATGGCTAAAATTAAATTAAGTACTACAGCAGTAAGAGATTTAAATCCAATATTCCCAATAATAACAAACAGTACACCAATTAAATGAAGCCAAACAAAGAAAAGACTGAGCGTTTTTGATTTACCCAAAATGGTGATAAGCTGGACGATCCAGGCGATTATTATCACAACAAGTCCAACGATTGCAAGGACTGTGGCTGCAAGCATTTTCCCTCCTTTTCTTCCAATAATTAAATTTTATTTTGTACCTTTAGTTTTTTTTCATAAAATTTTTAAATAATGTCAAGTGTCTTTTATAAAATCATTATAAAAATACCTTGATAAAAAAATAAGGAAAAAAGAAATTTACTCATATTTTTTATTTATGAAATATATTTGTAAAAATAAATTCATTTAATTGAATAAAAGGAAGATAAATTAAAATAGGAGGTCGAAATTATGAAAACCCGAGTATTAATGTTTTTTATTATCGCTTTATTTATGGTAACAATTTTAAACAGTGAGGAAGTCCGTGGATGTACGCATAAGGAGCTTCCCCCGGAGAAGATAACAGTTATAGGAAAGGCAGAAGTCTACTATCCGGAGCTAACTGAGAAAGTAAAAACAGTTTCATTCCCAAGTCCAGATAGAGAAGATTGGGAGCTAATCAATTTAATAAATCTGGACTCTTTTATTCGTCCAGGCAAGCATCTTGGAGTCACTTTTAATAGCAGCGAACAAACTATCGACGTTATTTCTAATTATGAAGAGCTAATTCCTGGATCGATAGAAGCAATCGAAAAATCACCTGC
>JAGLWO010000563.1 GCA_023133395.1 Candidatus Cloacimonadota bacterium
CCACCGTTATTCCGCACATCGATTATAACAGCTTTTTTATCTGCATTTTCTGCAAAAAGGTCCTGCAGGAATTTATCATAGCTTGAAGTATTCATTCTACGAATATGTAAATATCCGATTTTATCACCTGATATTTCTTCAACTATTTGGCGTCGTTCTTCCACCCAGTTATCATAATATAAATCACGGTTTTCTTTAAAGCTTAATCCTTTGATGGTTACAACTTTAATTCCATCTCCGCTAATAATTCCCAACTTTATCTTTTCACCTACTTTATCTTTAAATAAGGAAATAATTCCTTTTCCAACTTCTTTTCCATCAACAGAGAAGAGAATATCTCCGGATTCAATATTATGAGGTTTACTTAGTTTTGATTTTCTAAAAACTTTTTTGATGCGAATCCCTTCTTTAGGAAAATCCTGAAAATCCAATAAAAACCCACAATAAGCTGTTTTATAAAGTTCAATATCAGATTCTTTTCGGGGGTAGTAACCTGTGTGTGAAGCATTAACTTCACCTATCATTTCATAAATGATCATTTTGAGTACTTCAGGTGTATATGCATGCTCAAGATATTTGGAAAACCTCTTTTTAGATTTTTCCCAGTTGATTCCATGCATTTTCGGATCATAGAACCCTCTGCCAAATTCAATCCAGACCTGTTTGAAGACATCTTCGTTTAATTTCAATTTGTTATACTCGTATTTGAATTTATTCTTAACAACTTCAGCTTTTTTTGTTTTCGGATTCAATTTCATTAATTTATCATCGAAAATATAGTAGAATGACTTGTTTTTCCTGTTATAAGCAATATGTTCCGGCTTTTTATTGAATGTATAAACCTTTTTATCATTATCACCGAAGTAATCAACTTTTCGCAGATAAGTTTTCTTCTCAAAAGTATTCAGATAATAGAAGGTTGAATCATTCAGAATGTGTACAATTTCATTTTTCCCGGGTCTGGATACTATGGTTGTTATTCTCTGGGATATTTCTTCAAGATCGATTTTAACCGAGTCTTTTTTTACTTTCTTCTTTTCCTCTTTCTTTTCCTTGTAATCCTGCACAGGGTCAAGGATTGCTTTCCAGTTATCTTCATCTTTATAGAAATCCTTTTTTGCCAGCAGGTCGATCCTGCATATTTCCTTATTTTTTGTTAAAAATGCAGATTTATAATCCTTTCCCCAATATAACTTTTCAAGGTATCCATCGTAATTGAAAAGGAGTTCTTTTGTCTTGTTCTCAAAATCATAGAGATAGATATGCCGACTCCACATTTTCTGTCTGGTCTCGATATAAAAAGCGAACTTATTGTCAGGACTTATTGCTGCTTTTTCTATCACATACTGGTCATCGATCAAGGTCTCAATATTATTTCCCAGACTATCACCAATTGCGATATTATGTTTTTTCTTATCATCCGAATAGTTGATTATCAGCCTTTTCTCATCAGCTTTTATCCATTCGATATATTTATTTTCTGACCAATCGAGTTTTTCAATATTGGAAATATCTCTAATAATCACCCGGAAAAGCTGGGGCTTTCCATCTACGTAACTTGTGAATATGATCGTCTGGTTGTCATTCATAATCTGAATATCCTGGATTCCTTTCTGGTCGAATGTTATCTGTTTTACGTCATCTCCTTTTTCCGGAACTGCAAAAAGGTCGTATTTATAGGAAAAAACTATCAGCTTCCCATTAATGGAAATGTCAAAATTATCAGCTTTGTTTTGAATATCTTCTTTAATTAAGAAATCATCGATAAAGTCCTGTTTGATCTCGATATTTATTTTTTCAGTTTTATTTTTTTCAGGGTTATATTTCCAGAGTTCATCAAATATTTCAAAAACCATCCTATCATTTTCTTCTGCAATACTGATATCTCTCACTGACCAGGTTTTGAATTTTGTTAGCTGTTCTCTGTTTCCAAAATCTCTATTTTTTACTTTATAGAGTTGGAAGTTCTTTCCATCTGAAGCTGCGAAATAAATATTGCCTGAGATGCTGG
>JAGLWO010000564.1 GCA_023133395.1 Candidatus Cloacimonadota bacterium
CAAACTCACCATCTTTCAGGGCAACTACCCGCGTACCGTATTTTCGCGCTAAACTGAGAAAGTGAAGTGAACAGATAACAGTTATCTTATCTTTCTTATTCAATTCACCCAGGTATCTCATTACTGAATCCGCAGTCGCCGGGTCAAGGCTGGCAACAGGTTCATCAGCTAAAATTACTTTCGGGTTCTGCATCAAAGCACGGGCAATAGAAACTCTTTGCTGCTGTCCACCACTCAGGTTCCTTATTTTTTTATTGGCAAATTCTCTCAATCCCACGCGTTCCAGGTTTTCCATTGCAGTGTTCATGTCATCTTTGTGTTGTGGGAAAGTGAGAGAATGCACAAGAGACGAATATCCGAGCTTTCCAGATAAAACATTAGTCAGCGAACTTAGATTTTTAATCAGATTAAACTGTTGGAAGATCATTCCAATCTGACGACGAATGAATCTGAGTTTCTTTCCTTTTGCTTCGATAACATTTTCACCGTTTATGTGAATATCTCCGGAAGTAGGTTCGATTAACCTGTTCAGGCAACGAAGTAGAGTAGATTTTCCTGAACCGGATAAACCCAGAAGTATCAGGAACTCTCCTTCTTTAACCTTGAGATTTACACCTTTGAGGGCATGTGTACCACTTGGATAGATTTTATGCAGGTTTTTTAACTCGATTACAGTTTTCATATTTATCCTTTTTTATTCTCTCTTAATCACTGGTTCATTATAAAATCCATGTTGGACTTCTCGCTACGCGATGCCGCATGGCTGCCGTCCCGGGGAGTCCATTTATTTTTTTTACTCTTGTTCCTATCCGGCAGCTGCCGGATAGGAACACAATTGAATTGGAAGTTAAACTTCCTTAACAATAACATTACGAAGTGCAACTTCGTAACGAGAAAATATCGGGACGAATGAACCAACTTCGAAAGACAATTAGTTATTATTCTATCAACTCGGAAGCATCTTTATCAATTATTTTCAGGGTCTCCCGGACAACATCATAGTCTTCATCGCTGGCTCGAACGAAATTATCAATATCCAATAATCTTATAAGTGTCTCATGACCTTCTTTGCTATTGGCAAACTCCAGAAGAGCATCAATAATCTTTTCTTTCATCTCTGGGGGAAAGTCTTTGCGGAAAGTAACAGTATCGTTAGGTATCCATTCAGTATAACCGATAATACTTATTTTTTCCATAACATCAGGATAAGTATCGATGACAGCCCTGCGAGCATCACGGGGTCCTTCTTCATCTTCCGGTGCCCAGAAAGTGCAGCCAACATCTGCCCTACCCTGGTAAACAGTTAAGATTGCCTGGGGATGTCCACCAGCAAAGAATTCTCTTGCAGGTTTGATTCCTTTTTTTGCCAGAAGAGCTGAAGGATACATATAACCGGAAGCAGAAGCTGCATCAGTATAAGCAATGATCTTTCCTTCAATGTCTTTCAGAGTTTTAATCCTACTATTTGTTTGTGCTATAAACTGTCCTTTGTATTTATCCAACCCTTTACGAACAACAGTTAAGGCAACTTCCGCACCGAATTTTTCGCTAGCCAGGATGTAAGCAAAGGTAGCAAGCCAGGCAATATCGGTCTCCTGGGTTCCCATTGCTTCGATTACAGATGCATAACTGGTGGGAACTGCCACCTTGAAATGATAACCTGTTTTTTCCGTGATAAAATCTGCTACTTCTCTTCCACTGGTTACGATTTTCCCGGCTTCCATAGACGGAACAAAATACATCTTTATCGGATTCTTTTTAGTTCCAAGTTCCGCCTGCTCTGCACAACTGACTGTAAGTAAAACCAAAAAAAGAAGCAATACTTTAATAAATCTCATTTCTACTCTCCTATTTAATAATTTCCACAACGTTGGACTTCTCGTCTCGAGGAGTCCATTTGTTTATTACTCTTGTTCCTAAGTTGAACTTAGGAACACAATTGAATTGGAAGTTAAACTTCCTTAACAATAACATTACGAAGTGCAACTTCGTAACGAGAAAATATCGGGACAAATGAACCAACTTATTCTTTTCACGAGTTGTAAAGCTAAATATCCATCCACGAGATTCTTCGTGTGTAAAGCTATCAGTAACCTCCAGCCTACATAGAATTTCTGCTTGGCAGGCAGAAAGACAGTCGTTTTTTTACACCAAAAATCTTTACACTTCTATAATTTCCTTCAATTTATTCAAATCACTTATTTCAAATTTCGGAATTATCTCCGAATTATTATTGCATTTATTTGAATTGAACCAGCAAGTGTCAACACCAAAATCGTTACCACCTTTTATATCGGAAGATAATTTATCTCCAACGATAATGGCTGTACCTTTGAAAGGAAGTTTTTTAAATACAAATTCAAAAAATCCTCTGTTTGGTTTTGGATATCCAATCTCTTCTGATATGAAAATGTGCTTAAAATATTTTCCGAGCTTAGAATTCATTATCCGTGGATACTGCACATCAGAAAGACCGTTTGTAATCAATGCGATTTCACATTTCCCGTAGAAATAAGAAACTATCTCTTCCGAACCATCCAATAGATCAGTTCCCTCAGAAAGATATTTCAGATAAACTGGGCTGATTACTGGAGGGATCAAATCTAAATTTTCCTGCTTGAAAAACCTCCTGAATCTTTCGAACCGAAGTTTTTCTGCTGTGATCTTTTTTTCTTCGAATTCCTCCCAGATGGCCAAATTTATAGTTACATATTTTTTATGAAGTTCTTCCAGATTTTCATTAATCCCGAATTGACGGAACGTCTTTATGAATGCAGTCTTTTCTGCTTTCTTAAAATCAAAAAGTGTGCCGTCTGCATCGAAAAGAATGAGCTTATAATTCATTTACCTCACCTCGTTACTAATACCCTGCCTGCCAAGGCGTAGTTTACGGAGACTGGATTAGTAACGTATGTTCCCAAAGAGGGAACAGTGAATTACTTCGTATTCACGTCCTGAAGCTTTGTGAACAAGCAACTATTTTTTATAATTGTTGATACACAATTTGACTGTTTGAAGTCAATTAAAAATTATTTATTGAATCAAAACTAACAAAATATATTCATAATTAAAAAAAGAGAGAATAGAAATTGATAGACAAAGTGAAAGAATTTCTAAATATACAATCTATGCTTGAGCAATGTGTTGGAACGATTATTTTAATTCCTTTACGTGCTGTAGTACTATGGGTATTAAGTGGTCTTGGATTAGAGCAACGCAGTTACATCAAAGCTCTTATCGCAACGGTAATTATTTTTATAACTTCTATGTTATTAAGCTTTCTAAACTTCAAAGGATTCCACGCTTCCATCCTGACTCACTTTTTGCAGGGAGGGCATTTCCAGATTGTTTTCTCATTTTTAGTTTTAAAATTGATCTATAAATTTGATTGGGGTTCATTAATTCTGCTCTGGGTCATCTGGTATGTAATCCAAATTCCAATAAACATCCTACAGACAAAATTAATATCCTTTATTTTCTGAGAAATTGTATTAATTCTCAGATTTTCTCAACTTTGTTTCCAATTCTTTTAATTGTTCTTCAAGTTCAGAGATCATTTTATCTTTTCGTTGCAAAATTTCCGTATGTCTTTTACTTAAAATATTATCATAAGCCAGAATAAATTTCAAGGAAAGTTTGATCCTATTGGCAAGTTTGGTTAATGCCTGTTCATCTCTTTTACTATAAGAAGTTCCATCGTTCTTTTTTCCCAAAGCAAGGAACCATTTATGTTCCAGGTCGTAAATTATAGGAATTATAAGAGCAAAACTAGCGATTTCCCGGGGGTTCTCGTTCAATGGACCATAATTTTTGTGCATTGTACTTTCCTGGAGAACCAGGTGAATATCTTCAACTTTGGAGTTTTCCTCAA
>JAGLWO010000565.1 GCA_023133395.1 Candidatus Cloacimonadota bacterium
GCGATAAGATTTTCTGGCGGTTCTATGCAAAGGAAGACATTTTCTGCACTAGTAAGGAATTCAAAAGTCCACAGGAAGCTCTTACTTGGTTGAACATGACAATTGCACGTGCCAAAGGAGCAGAAGAGATAATTGGGTTGTAAGAAATAAAAATTAGTATTGCTTAAAAAATTCTTGACAGGAAATGCCTTAATAAAGATAGGCGTGCGTTTCGGTGAAAAAAAAGTGTAAAACGCAAATAAATAAAAGGAGGTTTTAATGATTAATTTAGTACTTGCGAGAAGGCCTCAAGGCGGTACTTCTTAACAGGCGACCGGTCCTGTTAAACCAGATTAAATGGTTCATTCGTAGGCTTGTTTTAAGCCGAACATATATATTTGGTGGGGTTGGTCGATGGATAAACATGGACTGATCCCACTATTTTTGTATCTAAAAACAGTAATTTTTATACAAAAGCTCGAGGGGGAAGCCCGATCGAGCTTTTTTTATTGGTGAAACCTTGCGAATGGTTGAAGATCTTCGCAATGGTTGATGAATTTATCAGATGAAATTTTTGTGATTCTTCGTGTTCTTGGTGGCTAAAAAATTAAATTGGAGGTTTGTTATGAAAACCGGAATTCAAAGGTTATATAATAGAAAAAGACCGGCTCATCCAGATTCTTCTCATACAAAATCAAAACGCTGGTTTAAAAAGAAAGGTAGAAAGTCAGTAAGAAAATTATTGAAAGAAGAAGTTTTGGAAAAACCTTCTATTAACCCCTCTTAATCTCCCCTTGTAAAGTGGAGTTATGCGGAATTATAATTAATAAAAAAACGATTAAATCCCCCTTTGTAAGGGGGAACTAAAGGGGATTTGAAGAGGAAGTTACGATGAAAAAGATGAAATTACTCTGGGATTTTATGAAAGGTAACAGATCACTGTATTTTTTCTCTATAGCAGCTATTGGATTTGCTACATTCATCCGTTTTATCTGGCCTATGATCCTGCGGGTAACAGTAGATTCGATAATCGGTGATAAACCATTGCAAGTTCAAGGTTGGTTGGCTCCAGTCTTTGAGAGTGTATTCCAGTTTTTGGGTGGAAAGAGCATTCTTGCTCAAAGTCTTTGGATGTGTAGTTTTATCCTTATATTGCTTACAATTTCCAGAGGGATATTCTTATTCTTTAAAGGGAAATGGTCGGCAGTTGCTTCGGAATCTATTATACAGAGTATTCGAGATAAACTATATGATCACCTTCAGTATCTGCCTTTTGACTATCATGTGAAGGCAAAGACAGGAGACCTGATCCAGCGCTGTACTTCTGATGTGGAAACTATCCGAAGGTTTCTTTCTATCCAGTTTGTGGAAGTAGGAAGAGCACTATTTATGCTAACTTTTGCACTTTCATTCATGCTTCCTATGAATGTGAAGATGACGCTTGTTTCGCTTTCGTTGATACCGCTAATTTTCTCGTTTGCAGTTATATTCTTCATAAAAGTCAGGAAAGCATTCAGGGATTCTGATGAATCTGAAGCAAGGCTTTCAACAGTTTTGCAGGAGAATCTTACAGGTGTACGAGTGGTTCGTGCATTTGCCCGTCAGAAATATGAGATAGATAAATTCGATGTAAAGAATGCAGAATATCGTGATTTTACCTATTATCTTATCAAGCTTCTGGCGTGGTACTGGGCAATTTCTGATTTTTTCAGCCTGATACAAATCGGAGCAGTAATAATTCTGGGAACTTACTGGGCAGCACAAGGAGTTATCAGTCTGGGAACTTTGTTGGCGTTCTCATCATACGTGGGGATGCTACTCTGGCCTATTCGTCAGATGGGAAGAGTTCTCACCGATATGGGGAAAGCTCAAGTCTCTATTGAGCGTATCCAGGAGATATTGAATGAACCTGTTGAAGAAATCGGAGGTAGTTCGACAGGGCAAAAGCTGAAAGGAGAGATCGATTTCAACGACGTTTCCTTCCAATATGATGAAGGGAAACCTATACTGAAGAAGATTTCCTTCAAGGTGAAAAAAGGACAGACAGTAGCTATTCTGGGTCCCACTGGCTCGGGTAAGACCTCATTGGTGAATCTTCTTCCCAGATTGTACGATTACCAGAGCGGTTCCATTAAAATTGATGGTAAAAAAATTAGTGAAATAGATAAAAAAATTTTGCGTGAAAATATAGGAATCGTGCTTCAAGAGCCATTCCTGTTCTCAAAAACCATTAAAGAGAACATCGGGCTGGCAAAGAAGAAGGTGAAAGATGATGAAGTCTTTAAAGCAGCTCGTACTGCATCGATTCACGATGTGATACAGGATTTTGAACAGGGTTATAAAACCGCAGTAGGTGAACGAGGAGTTACTCTTTCCGGTGGTCAGAAGCAGCGGGTAGCAATAGCTCGAACTTTGATAAATGACTGCCCGATATTGATATTCGATGATTCATTGAGTTCTGTTGATACTGAAACCGATGCAGCTATCAGAAGACGTCTTAGAGCAAGAAGTAAGAAAGCAACTACTTTCATAATCTCACACAGGCTTTCAACTCTGGCAGAAGCTGACCTGATTCTGGTTCTGGAAAATGGTGAGCTTATTCAAAAAGGAAATCATCTGGAGTTGATCGAACAGGAAGGATTGTATAAACGCATCTGGGCTATACAAACTACTCTGGAAGAAGAACTCGCTCTGGAAGCTAACGGTGTGAAAATGAGAATTGAAGAAAGTGAAAAGAAAGAAAAGAAAATTGTGTAAGAACGAAATTCGTTCCACAGCTCCTGCTGTGGAATTCTGTTCGTTCAACCGTCTCGGTTGAATGAAATGTTAGATTCGACCATCCTTGGTCGAGATAGAAATATGGGAATAAAAACAAATGGTTCAATCGAGACGATTGAACCAACTTTGTGGTGTATCTTTAGCTAATAGATGATAAAGAGAGTGAAGAAGTGAGAAAAGAACAGTTGTATGATAGGAGTTACGTAACGAGAGCGAACCTTAGTGCTCTTTGGCCTACCTTGCCGTAGTTTTATAAAAGTAGGTGGCTAAAAACGAGGTAAATTATGGATGCATTTAAAGAACAGGAATATGATAAAAGATTTGATATAAGTTTATGGAAGAAGTTATTACAGTTTTGCAAACCATATAAGAAAAAGCTGGTAATACTGGGATTATTCATGATAGGTCTGGCTGGCGTGGATGTGCTCTTCCCGCTTATGAGTAAATATGCTGTAGATCATTTTATTATTCCACAAAGTACTGATGGAATTCTGATTTTTGGTATAATTTATTTTCTATTGATTGCTGTCCAAGCGGCAAACATCTTCTTCTTCATTGATATTGCAGGGAAGATAGAAATGTACCTGACCTATGACATCCGGAAAAAAGGGTTTCAACACCTGCAGGAGTTATCATTCAACTATTACGATAAAACTCCAGTAGGCTGGCTGATGGCTCGTATGACTTCAGATAGTCAGCGTCTTGGAAGCTTCATCTCCTGGGGTATTGTGGACATGGTCTGGGGGTTTTCCTATATGATTCTGATATCGATAGCAATGCTTATTCTGAATTGGAAATTGGCTTTAGTAACTTTAACTATAGTTCCTGTGCTGGTTGTATTGAGCATGTATTTCCAGAAAAAAATTCTTAAAGCATATCGTAAAGTCAGGAAGACAAACTCGAAAATTACCGGTGCATTCAATGAGGGAATTGCTGGAGCAAAAACCACAAAGACTCTGGTTCGGGAAGAGGAAAACCTGAAAGAATTCCAGGTTGATACTTCAGAAATGTATCGCTCATCTGTAAAAGCAGCAATATTTTCTTCATTGTATCTACCGGCTGTTCTCACACTGGGAAGTATCGGTACAGGACTTGCCCTCTGGTTTGGAGGTAATGGTGTGATAATGCAAGCTATCACTTACGGAACTTTAGTAGCATTCATATCCTACACAGTTCAATTCTTTGAACCTCTCAGGGAATTGGCACGGGTTTTTGCTGAATTCCAAAGCGCTCAAGCTTCAGCTGAAAGGATATTCTCTATGATCGATGAAAATCCACAGATAAAGGATCACTCTGAAGTTATAAAAGAATTTGGTGATATCCTTCAATCGAAGGAAGAGAACTGGCCCAAAATTAAAGGCGATATTACATTTGATAATGTGACATTCGGTTATAAAGATGGGGAGAAAGTTCTGGAGAATTTCAATCTGGATATCAAAGCAGGTGAAACAATAGCTCTGGTTGGTGAAACCGGTTCCGGTAAGAGCACAGTCGTAAATCTTGCTTGCCGATTCTATGAACCCAATTCTGGAAAGATAAAGATAGATGGAGTCGATTATCGCAGACGTTCTATGCTGTGGCTTCAATCCAATTTGGGATATGTTCTGCAGACTCCACATCTTTTCAGTGGCACCATAAAAGAGAACATTGCTTATGGACGACTGGATGCAACCGAT
>JAGLWO010000566.1 GCA_023133395.1 Candidatus Cloacimonadota bacterium
CTGGACATAATTTACCTTCCTAATTCTTTACTGCTAAATAGACTGGGCAAAGAAAAAATCATGAATTTATCTGGCAAGGATTTTTATTTTTCATAAAATTCTTTTCAAAAATTCGCAGTAATATTATTTCTCCAATGTCTAAACTATAAAAGATAATTTGATATCTTAAAAATTAATATGGATAAGATAAAGTTTGAAGTAATACTTAGGAAAGAAAACAGAAAAATATTTAATTATCTTCTTAAAATCCTAAGAAACAGGGAGGATGCTGAGGATATCCTACAGGAAACTTTTATAGCTTTTTATAAAAAAATGAATGTTATAGACGATTTAACTTGTACATCTTACCTGTTTCGAACCGCTCATAATAAAGCTTTAAATCTTATTAAATCAAAAAAGAGAAAAGGCAAATTTAGTATTACTATTGAAAATATGGATCAAGTCGAGGAAAAATCAACCCACCTTAGTTCCAGGAAAAACAACCTCGTAAAGGAAGCCCTGCGGGAACTAAATCCACAGCAGGTACTATTGATAGAACTTCAATTTTATCAGAAAATGAGTTACAAACAAATAGCTGAAGTGCTGGAAACCACTGTATCCGCAGTTGATTCCAAACTTGTCCGTGCTAAAAAGAAGTTAAAAAAAATTTTAGAACGAAAAAAGAAATCGCAGGAAAACGAAGGCAAAACTGTCATTTAAAATAGAGGTGAAAAAAATGAACCAAAAGGAATGTAAATATTTAAAGAAACTTAATTCCTATATTGATAGTGAACTAAAAGAGGTCGATTTTGAAAAAGTTCGCAACCATTTAAAAAGCTGTCACCTCTGTCAGAATGAACTCCGGGAAATAAACAGGATAAATGATTTCCTCTTCAATTACAAGGAAGAAGAAGTAAATGAATATATAAACCAGAGAATCCTGAGTACTGTAAAATCGCTTCCAGAAAAAAGAACCTGGGGTTTATTAACCAGAAGAGTGGTAAACTTTTCTATTGCAGCATCTGTTATTATTTCATTTACTGTTGGAATAATCTTGAGTAATAATCTATTTGCCAATAATAATGAAACAAACATTGAATTTGGACAGGAATCTTTATATAGTTTCTTCGAAGGAGAATAAACATGTCGAAAAAGGTATTAAGTATTTTACTAATAATTTCCCTTGCATTTAATATGGCTGTCATTGGAGGTTTTATATATCGTCAGTTATTTTTTCTCAGGTTTCATCCAAAGGGTCCGGGTTTTCAGCATATACCAACCCATTTCCGCGAAGAATTTGAAATAACTCGAGAAAGAATTCATCCATTCAGGCAGGATTTTATGCAATGCAAAAAGGAGTT
>JAGLWO010000567.1 GCA_023133395.1 Candidatus Cloacimonadota bacterium
TTAGCAGCTTATTTTTTATTTATAAGGAAGCGAAGAAAAAATGCTCGATTAGTAAGTAAAGCTCCCTCCAACCTGCGCGAAAAATTAGCAAAAACAAAAAACGGATTTATTGGAAAACTTGCTGAGATAATCAAACTTCGTGGTAAAGTTGATGAAGAACTGATAGAGGAACTTGAAGAAGTTTTACTTCAAGCTGACGTTGGAGTTAGTACAAGTTCAGAGATTATTAGAAAACTTAAAGAAGGGATAAGATTAAAGCAGATCACGAAAATTGAGGAGATTCAAAAACATCTCGAAGAAATAATCAGAGAGATACTTCTTGCTGATTATTCAAAAGAAAGTGACTACCTAAAGCTAACAGATAAAAAACCCTTTGTTATCTTATTTACAGGTGTGAACGGTGTAGGTAAAACGACTACGATCGGGAAATTAGCCAAAAGATATATTGATATGGGAAAATCTGTTCTAGTGATAGCAGCAGATACTTTTCGGGCTGCAGCGATCGAACAACTCACAATCTGGGCGGAAAGGGCAGGAGCCAGCATTATGAAACAGCAGAAAGGAGCAGATCCTTCTGCAGTGGTTTATGATGGTGTAGTTTCTGCTATGATTAAAAAGATCGATGTAGTAATGATCGATACTGCTGGACGCCAGCATACAAAAGTGAATCTGATGAACGAGCTTTCCAAAATTGTACGTACAATCAAAAAGATTATTCCAGATGCTCCCCATGAAACACTTCTGGTGATTGATGCGACTACCGGGCAAAACGCTATCTCTCAGGCAAAAACATTTAATGAAGCAATTAAACTCAGTGGTCTGGTTCTTGCGAAATTAGATGGCACTGCAAAAGGGGGAATTGTCATCGGTATAAAGCATCGATTGAATATTCCTGTGAAATTGATCGGTGTAGGTGAATCGAACGAAGACCTTCGGGATTTTCGAGTTGATGAATTTGTGGAAGCAATCTTTGAGTAATCAGTAACTTCCGAGAAGTACCAAGTATATCTGAACTACTGCAAAAAGTGTGCAGATAAAAGCAATCTTCATTTTTGAATATTTTTTGAATTTAAGAACTGCAACCGGGATAAACCACAACCAGTTCAAAAGAAATATCCATAAAGAAATATTATAAAAATACAAGAATCTTTTCCTATTCTATTTAATTAGATTATATAAAAGTTTGATTTCATCCTTCCAAATTTCAGAATTTG
>JAGLWO010000568.1 GCA_023133395.1 Candidatus Cloacimonadota bacterium
AAGATCAAATTAACTAAAAAAATGAGATTTGCAGGATATTCATTATTCAGCTATTCAGGTATCAGGCAGGCGGATTATTTTAAGAGTTTGAAGATAAAATGAACATAACTCGACTCGAGTTTACAAAACCCGAGTCGGGTTTTTAAGAGGATATTATGCGAGTTACAAAAGATTGTTTTGTTGAAGATACCTACTTTCATATTTATAATCACACAGTTGAAAACTTGTTATTATTCAGAGAAGATGCAGATTACCTCAACTGTCTAAATCGTTTTAAGAAAAAAGTTTCAACTTATCCCGCATCAGTATTTTCTTACTGCTTAATGCCCATCCATTATCATTTCTTTATTAGGCAGGATAGCGAAAAACCGATCTATCGTATATTTAATGATGTGTTTGCCGGATATGTTCAGTATTATAATAGAAAATACGAAAGGAAAGGTGTTCTATTTCAGAATCCCTTACAACATAGAATTTTAGAGAACAACGATTATGCTCTTAAATTGAGTTTATATATTCATCATAATCCCATTAAAGCTGGTTTGATAAATTCTCCTGAAGAATGGAAATATTCAAATTATTTAGAAGCTACAAATAAAAGAAATAGTATTTTATTCAGCAATGATATTCTAAATAATAATGATATTTCACTGGAGGAATATGAAAAGCTCATGAACGAATATAAAAAATCGGAGATTGAAAAAGAAATTGATGAATATCTAAACTAACTCGACTCGAGTTTACAAAACCCGAGTCGGGTTAGACAAAGAAGACTAAATGAGAATTGATCAACTTCTAAAAAAATTATGCTTGGTGAAAACCCGCAGTATAGCAAAGAAAGCCTGTGATAAAAACCTGGTAACAATAAACGATAAAATAGCAAAAGCAAGTTCTACTGTTACAGATGGTGATATTATAGAATACCAGATCTACGGGTATTTCAATAAACTAAGAATAACAACTGTTCCCAAGGGGAATGTTTCTAAAAATAATGCTCCGCAATTTTATGATATATTGGAACGGAAGAAACTGGAATTGGAATAAAAAAACGCCCGATTTTCACCGGGCGCTAAAGTAATCTTAAGCTCTTTTTTATTCGTCGTACTTTTCAACTTCTTTGTCCAGTTCATCAAATGCTTGTGAAGCTTTGAACTGATTGTAAAGAGCTTCTTCGTTTCTGATTTTATTCATCAGGTTTTTGTTAACAGCTTCTTTGGGAACGCTTACGCGAACGAATGTCTGATAACGATTTTCTTCTGTTACAATAGTTTCCTGCTTTGTTACCATTACGTTCGTAAATTTAGCATTAGCAACGGCTTTCACAACTTTACTGGTTAGAGCAAGAACCTGTGGGTTGTTCACACCAGCTTCTTCTTCATAATTTTTAACCATACCTTTCACATAGGTTTCCACATACTGTGCAGCTTGAAGCATAGCATTTGCATAAGCAGCATCATAAGAAGAATTTTGAGAAACCTTTGTAGCCATTCCATAAGTTTGAACATACTCAGCGTTATCCTGTTTTTGCCACCAATCCGGGTAATACAGCTTTTTAACGCCTTTAGGTCCGCCTTTACCACCGCATGCTGTGATAACAAACACAGCAATTAATAACAGTACAATGATTTTGAATGTTTTCATTCACCCTCCTTTTTTATTGAATATCTCTTTCGTTTTTCACGAAATCAAGCTTCTCTATTGGAATAATTTCGTGACTTTCATCTATTTTAAAAACATGCCAACAATTCCCTTTCAAATTTTCTGGAACTTCAAAACTGGCAAGTAATTTTTTTTGTCCATACACTTGAACTAGGGCATTACTTCTTGAAAGGTGTTTACTTCGCTTCTTTTTTTTATTGGAATAATCATACACAGAGTAATAGTATTCGCCGATCGCAGGTTTATAAATCGTTATTGTTTCAGGTCCATATTTATCCGTATCGTCTCTATCTAAAAAATCTTTTCCAGCAATCAGGATTTTATTCCTGTACCAGATATGAAAATCTCCACCATCTGGATTGGGTCCACTGAGATGTGCATCAAGGTCACGCGGTCTGCTTCCCCAGGTTAGAACTATTCTGAATTCTTTAATTTCTGGACACATTGCACAAATAATTTCCCTGGGTGTTTCGTCTGCTCCCATTCTTGTGAAAATGGAAGTTCCAATAAAACCCTCTTTTGAGAATCCGAGATCATACTGTCCTATCTCTGCTTCAAAGATGAATATCCCTGTTTCGTCTGTTTTAATTAATCTACTATCTTTCATATAATCCACAATACTCACATT
>JAGLWO010000569.1 GCA_023133395.1 Candidatus Cloacimonadota bacterium
AAAGTAAAATAAATCAATGATAATTTTATCTATTCCATATCTAAGTAACAAATTCATACAAAAGCAAGTAGAAAAAGCCAGAATTGATTGGAAAGAATTCCGATTGGATTTTCATAGAAATTATAAAGATTTCCCACAGAAATTTATCGATTCAAAGACAATAATCACTTTCCGGGATGCAACAGAAGGAGGGATAAACCAAATCTCTTTCAATGAAAAAATCTCTTATTATCAAGAACTGATTTTAAAGTATAACTGCTTAGTGGATTGTGAAATTTTACTATACAAGAATCAATGCATACCCACTTCTAATCTTGTTTTATCCTACCATGATTTTTCTGAAAACTTAGATATTAAAAAACTGAAACAAATAATTAAAAAATCAAACTCGATTCCTTCAAAATATCTAAAATTAGCTGTTAAGATAACTAAGTACACACAACTGAACCTGATTTCGAATTTGATTCAAACTTCAAATAAACCTGTCCTTTTTGCTGGAATAGGAAAACTTGGAAAGATCAGCAGGATTTTATATCAATTTATAAGTGCTGAAGAAACTTATATAGGATTGGAGGATTATCCCACAGCAAATGGGCAAATAACAGAAAACGAAGCTGAGAAATATGATTTAACAAAAGTCTCAAAAAATACTCAAATTGGAGGAATAGTTGGAGGAGAGCAAGTTGAGAATTCACTCGGACTGATATTTTACAACCAATATTTCCAATCTAATAAAATCGATGCAATATACCTTACTTTTGTCGTTAAGGATTTTAATGATTTCTGGAAATGGATTAATACTTGTAAATTTAAAAATAAATTTTATGGATTTTCAATTACCATGCCCTTCAAAAAAAAGTCAGAATTCAGAAATCAGAATTCAAAAGATAAAAAATTTCCTGTGACTAATTTATACTTACCAAAATCAGATGAAGTATTCAATACCGATATCATTGCTTTTAAAAATGCAATTAAATATTTAAACATCAAAAAGGATGAAAAAATTCTAATCTATGGAACAGGTGCCATGGCGGAGACAGCTTTAATAAGCTTTATTGATTTCGATAGTATCTACCTTTCAGGTAGAAATATAGTTAAAGGAAAAGAATTAACATCTCAATATTCAAGAACATTTATACATGAAGATTCTATCAACCAAAAAGGCTTTGATGTTATTATTAACTGTACTCCTATTGGCATGAATAATGAAGATTTTCTAAAAAAAACTAAACTTTTACTACCAAAAAAGGTCATTGATTTACCTTATATAAAAAAAAATACTTTACTAATAAATTATTGCATTGAAAATGAAATTGAATATGTGGATGGAGAAAAATTCTGGAAATGGCAAGCAGAATCTCAAATTGAAAAATTTATTATTGCTATACAAAGATAGGGAGGAAAAATGAGAAAGTTTCTTAAACTTTTTCCAATTATTTTAGTTACAATTCTTTTAGCTTCTTGTTCATCAATAATATATTCAGATAGCGTAAAAAATTCATTTAAGATGGCTAAAAAGAACAAACGACAGATAAAACATGCTATCTCATATTTTCATAATAAAGGTGATTCCCTACAATCGGATGCTCTGTGTTATCTTCTGGAGAACATAAATGATCATTCTTTTGTGGAGATTGCTCTTTACGATTCAAATAAAGTGGAAATTCCCTGGAACGTTCTTGACTATGAAAACTATGATGAAGCTATTGTTGTAATGGATTCCCTTGAAGAAGAACATGGTGAACTACATTGGAAATTAAAAGAGAAAAAATTAGATATCCAGGCTATACCCGGTGAATTTTTTATCGATAACATTGAGCTTGCATTTAAAGCATGGAAAGAAAAACCTTGGTCACAGGGATACTCTTTTGAAGTTTTTAAAGAATATATTCTTCCCTATCGTGGCAGTAATGAGCCCATTGATTCATGGCGTTCGTGGCGTGGATATTTCCTCGATAGTTATAAAGACCTTGAAAAGAAAATGAATAATCCAGATGACCCGATTGAAGCAGCTCAATTAATAAATGATGACCTCAAAAGCTGGTTTAAATTCGATTCACGTTTTTATCTTCATCCGACAGATCAAGGGCTTTTTGAAATGCTTATGAACAAAATAGGCAGATGCGAAGATATGACCAATCTCGCAATTTACGCAATGCGTGCCAACGGCATTCCTGTTATAAGTGACTACACACCACACTGGGCTGACACAGGTAATAATCACGCCTGGAATGCAATTTTAACACCTGAAGGAGATGTAATTCCTTTTATGGGATGCGAAAGTAATCCGGGAGATTATTCTTTGCGTCACCGTATGGCTAAAGCTTACCGTAAAGCATTTTCGGAACAAAAGGATAACCTGGCGTTCAAATTAAATGAAGAGGAAAAAGTACCAGCCTGGCTTGCAGGTAAAAGCTATATCGATGTTACTTCTGTATATACAAAAGTCTCTGATGTTACTTTAGAACTTGAATATGACATCCCGGATAGCGCCAGATTCGCCTATCTTTGTGTGTTTAATTCCGGGGAATGGAAAGCAATTCACTGGGGTAAAATTAAAGGAAAAACCGTTACCTTTACCAACATGGGAGTTAATATAGCATATCTGCCAATGTTTTACGTAAACAAAGAATTGAAGCCTGCAGAAAAGCCATTTATACTTAGAAAGAACGGTGATCTACGAATACTTCAAGGTGATGGTGATTATGATTTCATTAAACTTATTTCTGTTACTAAAAAAAATATAGAAAAATCAACCGAACAAAAACAAATTGTTTTCCTGGATGAAGGAGCTACATACGAACTCTTCTATTGGGATGATGAATGGAAGTCTGTTGAAAAACAGGTTGCAAAAGGTGATCCCTTGATATTTAAAGATATCCCAAAAAAACGATTATTCTGGTTAGTGGAAGAAGGTTCCAAAAAAGAAGAACGAATCTTTACCTATGACAATAATAAGCAAATCTGGTGGTAAGCTCTCGAAAACATGAATTTCAATCCAGTTGAGCTTATTATAAAAAAAAAGACCGGTAAAAGTCTTTCATTTTCAGAGCTAAAATATTTTATCGAATCCTACCTCAATAACAAACTTCCTGAATATCAGATGGCTTCTCTCTTAATGGCGATCAATTTACAGGGAATGGAAATCAAAGAAATTCAAACTTTAACAGAGATCTATATTGAGTCTGGAAAAAGAATAAAATTCCCTTCTAATTATAGAACTATTGACAAGCACTCAACCGGCGGAGTTGGGGATAAGATCAGCATTGTTCTTGCGCCGATTATTGCTGCCTGTGAAGGAAAAATTCCTATGATTTCAGGAAGGGGACTTGGTCACACAGGCGGAACTTTAGATAAACTCGAATCCATCCCTGGATTTCGAACAAATCTTTCAGAAGAACAATTTAGAAAGCTCGTTGATGAAATAGGCTTTTCAATAATCGGACAATCAGATGAGCTTATTCCCGCTGATCGCAGAATCTATGCACTTCGCGGAGTTACTGGAACTGTTGACAGTTTATCATTAATCACTGCAAGCATTATGAGTAAGAAAATTGCAGAAGGTGCTCAGAACCTTGTTATTGACCTTAAGGTTGGATTAGGAGCTTTTATAAAAAACATTGAAACCGCAAATGAACTCGCAGACCTCCTGATAAAAACAGGTGAAAAATTTGGTCAAAGAGTTTCAGTTATCATTTCTAATATGAATTCGCCCTTAGGAGAATATGCAGGTAATGCTTTAGAAATCCGTGAATGCATTGAATATTTAAAAGGAAAAAACATTCCTGATATTGATTTACTTACAAAAACTTTAGCAAGTGAAATGTTATTACTTTCTGATATTACTTCCAATAAAATCGAAGCAGAAACTATGATTAATAACTCCATTAAGAACAGAACGGCTTTAGACTCATTTAGAAAATTCGTTAAAGCTCAGGGAGGTAATCCCGAAGTCTGTGATGACCCTTCCATATTACCTCAAGCGGAATATGAAATTCCAATAATTTCTGATAATGAAGGTTGGGTGGAGTCAATCGATACCCAAAATATTGGATATGCTCTTATAGATATCGGAGCTGGTAGAAAAGCATTAGATTCCAAATTGAATTATGCTTCCGGTACGTATCTTCCAAAAAAAATTGGAAATCATGTTAGAAAAGGAGAACAAATCGGCAAAGTATTCTGTGATGAGGAAGAATGCGGGAAAGAAGTTGCAAAGAAAATTTTAGGAAGTTATAAAATATCAAACATTGAAGTAAAACCGCAGAAATTGATAATAAAAGTAATTCGTTACAATAATTAATATAAAGAGTCGGAATAACCCAAAATTCTTGACACATAGTTTACTAAAAATAGTTTAGGTTTTCGAATTGATTTTATGTAATATAATGCGTTGATTTTTAAGGACTTAAAGTATTATAGGGAGAAAAGATGGCTGTACCAAAGAGGAAGGTTTCTAAATCTCGAAGAGATAAAAGAAGAACTCATTATAAAGCCTCAATACCTGCCATAACTACCTGCTCAAATTGTGGTGAGCCATGCAGACCACATAATATCTGCTCAAAATGTGGTCACTATAATGGAAAAAAAGTTCTTGATATAAAAGAATAACCTCAATATTCGAAATGTGAGATATATAGATGCGCATTGCAATTGACGCATTTGGCAGTGATAATGCACCTTTACCTGAAGTGGAAGGTGCAATTCTTGCAATTAAAGAAGAGGTTTGTGAAAAAGTTTTACTCGTTGGCAAAGAAAAAGTTCTTTATAAAGAGTTAGGAAAATACTTTTATGATAAAGATAGAATAGAAGTGATTCACGCTTCCGAGATTATCTCCATGACGGATTCTCCTTCAAGAATTGTTAAACAGAAAAAGGATTCTTCTATCGTTAAATCTGTACAATTACACAACGATGGAAAAGCCGATGGAGTTGTTAGTGCAGGTAATACTGGCGCAGTAATGGCAGCTTCACTTTTTTCTTATGGTAGAATTAGAAATGTATTACGTCCTGCAATAGCTACAACATTTCCTACTCAGTCACGTCCTGAAATAATCCTTGATGTAGGTGCCAATGTTGACTGTTTACCTGAACATTTAGTACAATTTGCCATGCTTGGGAG
>JAGLWO010000057.1 GCA_023133395.1 Candidatus Cloacimonadota bacterium
CAATTCCTTAAAATATGCTTTTCCTGTAGGAAGAAAAGGAGAGTTGAGCATAAGTTTTACTTTTAAAAATCAAACTTATATTTTAACCGTGAAAGATAATGGAATCGGTATCCCAGAAGAAATTGATTTAAAAAATCCTCAAACTTTAGGATTGCTGTTAGTTGATTCATTAACAAAACAACTTCGTGGTAGTCTTGAACTGGAAAGAGTTAAAGGAACTTGCTTCAAAATTACATTCCAGAAAACAGAACTTAAAACGTATGGGAAAGTGTAAGTAAATTGAAAACTTACGAAGTTACCTCAAGAGTAAACTTCCGAAGACTTGAAGACTTCGGAAGTTTTATCAAATATGGCGCGCGGTGCTCACCTTACGCTGTTTTATCTTCCTTTGCAATTCGAAAGGAAAATACAGGATCACTATTACCCAGAACTACATCTTTTGATATTAAACATTCCCTCACATTATCCATATCAGGAATATTATACATTATATCTATCATGAATTTTTCCATTATAGCCCGAAGTCCGCGAGCACCCATCTTTTGTTTGATGGCAGTATGAGAAATCTCACGCAAAGCATCAAGACCAAAATCGAGTTTTACACCTTCTATTTCGAAAAGCTTTTTATATTGTTTACAGATAGCATTCTTGGGTTTTGTTAAAATTTCGATAAGGGCATCTTCATCGAGTTCATGCAAAGAGCTTACCACCGGCATTCTTCCAACCAGTTCAGGAATAAGACCATATTTCAAGAGATCATCAGGAATAGTTTTATCGAAGATATTTTTATCAATATTTTTTTGGGAAACTATATCTGCATCAAAGCCAATTGTTTTTTTCTTTAACCTGTTTAGAATTATCTTCTCAAGCCCAAAGAAAGCTCCTCCTGTAAGGAAGAGAATATTTTTCGTATCGATCTCTATAAATTCCTGTTGGGGGTGTTTACGTCCACCTTTTGGTGGGACATTGACTTTTGCACCTTCCAGGATTTTCAGAAGGGCTTGCTGAACACCTTCACCAGATACATCCCTGGTTATGGAAGGAGTTTCGGATTTCCTGGCAATTTTATCTAATTCATCTATATAGATAATTCCTTTTTCAGCTTTTTCTATATCGTAATTTGCATTTTGCAGAATTCTTACCAGGATATTTTCAACATCTTCACCAACGTATCCGGCTTCTGTAAGAGTGGTGGCATCTGCAATTGCAAAAGGAACTTTAAGGATTCTAGCAAGTGTTTGGGCTATCAATGTCTTTCCACAACCGGTTGGACCTATCATCATGATATTACTTTTTTCAATATCTACGTCATCATTAGGATCCTGTTTGAATATCCTTTTGTAGTGATTGTAAACAGCCACGGAAATAATCTGTTTTGCAGATTCCTGCCCGATAACGTACTGGTTCAGTAGTTCGTGAATTTCCTTTGGAGTGGGGAGGATGAAATTGTCCAATTCCTTTTTCTGAAATTCCGATTCAATAATGGTGGAACACATGGTAATGCATTCATCACAGATATTCCCGCTAATTCCTTTGATCAAATACGTAGTTTCCGCTTCTGAACGTCCGCAAAATGAGCAGTGATTTATTTTTGGATTATCCACTTTTCTCTCCAGGTTTCTGGTTTTTTAAAGATTCCTTTCTAGTTTCGATAACTTCATCGATTATTCCATACTCTTTTGATTCCTCTGCACTCATAAAGAAATTCCTGTCTATATCCTTTATGATCTTATTAAGTGGTTGTTTTGTATGTTTCTGCAGGAGTTTGTGTAATTTATCTTTGAGAAGGAGTATTTCTTTGGTTTGAAGTTCAATATCGGAAGCTTGTCCGCGTACACCACCCATTGGTTGATGTAGCATGATTCTTGTATTGGGAAGTGCGAATCTTTTATCTGGTGCACCTGCTGCCAGCAGGAATGCTCCCATACTTGATGCCTGTCCTATACAGATCGTGCTGACATCTGGTCGGATATACTGCATGGTATCATAAATTGCTAATCCAGAAGAAACAGTTCCCCCTGGACTATTTATGTACATATAAATATCTTT
>JAGLWO010000570.1 GCA_023133395.1 Candidatus Cloacimonadota bacterium
TTTGTTTATCTTTGCATTCATATTGGGATTCAAAGGCTTCAATTCGATATTGGAAAGCAAATTCTGGATAGAGAAATATATCTCGTTATTCAGGTAGATGGTAGTTCCTTTAAAGGTTGTTTCCAGTGTTTCTGTGATATACTTTTCTATCGG
This sequence comes from Candidatus Cloacimonadota bacterium, assembly GCA_023133395.1. Taxonomy (GTDB): domain Bacteria; phylum Cloacimonadota; class Cloacimonadia; order Cloacimonadales; family TCS61; genus JACNIV01. Next base: position 154 of record JAGLWO010000570.1, read on the forward strand.
GTTCAAGGCTTGCAGAAAGTATAGAAGGGCTTTCTCAATGTTCTTTTTTTCTTCATTGGATTTTGCTTCTTTGAACAGGTCCAAAGCCAGATTCATGGCTTTATCTATCTTTTCCTGCTTCAGCTTTTTATACATCATTCGGTAAAGACGGTAATAAACCCAGTATTCCTTTTTATTCTGCCAGGTATCCACCAGTTCGTATCCTTCGAGTTCTGCTTGCGTTGTTGACCTGATCTGGGATTTTAATTCTTCTTCCAGTACCCCGGATTTTTCCATGATACTGCTGATAACTTCTCCAGAGATATTGATTGTAATTTCTGAAGCTAGATTTTTCAGAGCTTCGCTTTTTGCTATCTCAATATGGTCCTTGCTTCTCTTAACTTTGGGAGCATACCCGATCCCAATGTAATACTCTTTACTGAGAGGTCGATTTTTTACCCAATCGGGTACTTTCTTGGCAAGAAGAAGATTAAATTGGAATATCAGACAAACCAAGACAAATAAACGAATCTTGCTTTTCATTCATTCTCCTCTGTTTAAAAATAGTAGATACAGGAAAGAGTGAGAGTATTCATCGTTTTTTTATAAACAAATCCATCATCTTCGGATTCTCCATATTCAATTTCAAATTCCGTGTTCTTGAATGAGATATCAAGCGAGTATCGATCTGTAATTAAACCTGTTCCCAGAGATAGTCCACCTCCCACAACCTGTTCGTCATTGTTATCCATAAATAACGTGGGATAGGTTTGAACTCCAATTCTGAGTGGAATAACAGCAAAATCCCAGATCTCGGTGAAAAGGTACTCTGCACCGAATCTTAGTTGATTGAGATCCTGGTTTTCCAATTCACCTGTATACCCTGTAAGTTCCTCATAATCTTCTTTCAGGGTTGTTTCTCCAAATTTTCTGGATTCCATATCTACTGCCAGCGTGAGATTATCACCCAAACGGTAGGAAGCACCAATACCCAACATCAAAGGCATTCCCAGTGTATAAGAGTCACTAGATTCAATGGGCTCAGGATCATATATTACGCTATTAGAATCGGAATATTCTTCCAAAAGGAACTCTTCATCAATTTGCAAATCGAAGGGAGTTTTTATAGCCAAACCGATCTTTAATGGAACGGGATTGCTCAAGTAATTAAAATCAAGCATTGCACCAACAACAAAATTCACTCCGGAGAAAGTCCAATCGGACCTATCATAATAATCCCAGTAATAATGATAATCCACTGAATCAATTTCAACCATATCCTTTGATTCAAAGTAAGCCTCACCTACCCATAGATTAGTTGCTACGCCCAAAGATAATACAGCGGTAATCCTGCTGCTAAGTCCTATAGTGATCGTGCTCGCTCCACCCTCTGATAATGTTTCATACATGTATTCATATGATTCTAATGCATCTTCGTATGAATCCTCTTCATGATAATATGAATATAGATCAAGTTGCCTTTGCACAGCAAGAGCTACTACAAATTTTTTACCGGAAAATTCGAATGGATAAACTCCGCTCAGGAAGTTCAAGATGCCGTGTTCGTCCTCATAAGTTTCGGTGTAATAATCAAAATCCACTTCATATTTTTCGACGAGCCCACGTCCCACAATAGATGCTTCGGGTTCATCCAACTGAGTAAGCCCGGCAGGATTCCAGGAAATGGCAGTGGCATCATCTGCAACTCCAATAAAGGCTCCACCCATACCAGCAGCCCTAGCTCCCACTCCGGTAAAGTTCCAGTCCGGTCCCAGGTTCAGGTCAAGCTGGGCAAAAGCAAAGCTTGAAACAACTAAAATAAAAGAAATATATAAAAATTTTAATTTCATATTCTCTCCTTAAAAAGAAACCCTCATATAATTCTCCTCAGACGGGTATGTGAGTGTTTATTTAATTCTTTATATTTAGAAATAGAATATTCCGGAAAATGTGAGCGTGCTTTTATTTTTTTTTATATTACCCCAATCATAATTTTCGTATTCATATCCGGAAATCTGGAAGGTTACATCAAAAGAAAATCTTTCAAATATCAAACCTGAGCCAAATGATAATCCTGTTCCAACAACCTGGTCTTCATTTTCGTCTGCTATTAAAGTTGGTACATTTTGATAGCCTAACCTGAGAGGAATAACAGCAAAATCAGTTATGACAAGATATTCTCCACCAACTCTGAATTGATTCAAATCTTCCTCACTATCACTTAAAGGTACACTGCTGTCATCTTCATATACTATTTCACTTGCCCCATATTTTCGCATTTCATAATCAGCTGCAACAGTAAAATTTTCACCTATTCTATATGAAGCACCAAAGCCCATCATCATCGGCATTTCAACAATATTTGTATATTCCATATCATCATAGTAATCATAATCTGCATCAACTTCCACTTCAAGTTCAAAGGGAGTTCGCATACTAAATCCAAATTTTAATGGAATAGGATTCTGAAAATTGCTAAAATCTAACATTGCACCAAGATTCATATTAAATCCAGAGAAGTTAATGCTCCTAGAAACATAATCACCATAGTCGATAGTATCCTCTTCCCATGAGCCAGTCCAGATATTAGTAGCCATTCCTATTGATAACAAAGGAATGATTCTATAAGCCAAACCCGGAGTAATTGTATTCGCACCACCGAAAGACTCTGTATCATCTCCCCAATCACTGAACATATCAAGTTGTTTCTGATAAGCTAACGCAACAACTAATTTACCGTTCATTAGTGGATATGCAGCACTAACAAAATTAACGACAAAATGTCCCTGGTCATAGGTCTCTTCATCATATTCAGCATCATATTTCTCTGTAATATAGCGAGTTACAACAGATACTTCGGGTCTGTATAGCTGTGTTAAACCTCCAGGGTTCCAAGTTATAGCAGTTGCATCATCTGCCACACCGATAAATGCACCCCCCATACCTGCAACTCTGGCACCTGCGCCTGTTATATTCCAGTCAGCAGCATGCAAGTTAAAACCAATAAATATAATAAAAAACACAATACAAATTTTTCTCATCTTTTCCCCCTTTTTATTTTACTACTACTTTGTCTTCAACCTGAATATTTCCGATCTTTCCAATTGCTTTTGCTATCGACATCTTTTCTTGAACTTGAACAACGATCAATTCTCCTAAAGGAATCACGTTTTTGCCCAGAACTTCACCTGTTTGCGGATGGTAATATTTTTTACCTTCTTTATAAGCAACGCATTTCGTACCTTTGCGAACACCGACGTTACTTCCGATACTGAGTATGATCTGGTCATCCTCCACTTCCATAATGATACCTTCCACCAATGGCAGGTCGTTATAGATATCTATTGCTACCTGTTCCACCAGGCTTTCGATAGTTTCGATATTAGTATTCCCTGAACCAGCTTCTTTTGCTACAATGAGTTCACTGGTTTCTGTATCTATGCCACGAGCACTGACTTTTGCAAAGCCGATCTCGATATTTACTCTGCCTAAAACAATTACATCTGCTCCTGCAAGTTTTCCCACCTTTACCGCAGTTTCATCATCAACAAAACCTGTCATCCCTAGCTTTTGTTCCTCCATAATTTTATCCAGGGCACTTCTTTCGATAACCCTGAAGCGACGCAGATTTACAAGCTGAGTTATAAGTTTTTCTGTAACAGATTCCGTTAGATTCTGTGCTCTTTCATTGCTTTCGAAGGTTAAAACTGCAATTGAAAGTCGAGAACCAACCTGAGTAACTTTAGAAGGATCATAAGTGAGTGCACCAAGTGGAAGTTTACTTATACTCGATTTCTTTTTTCTCGATCTTTCCAATCTTTCTTTTTCCTTTTCATATTCTTTACGCAGTCTTTCAAGCTCTTTCTCTTTTTCCTGTATTTCCTTTTTTTCTTTTTTCTTTCGTTCTTTTTCCAGGCGCTTTTGTTCTTCTTCAATCTCTTTTTGCCTTATTGCCAGTTCTTCTTCTTTTTGCCTTTGTTCTTCCATTTCCTTCTGGCGAAGTGCTAATTCTTCCTGTTCTTTTTCATGTAGTTTTCTTATAGCAAGGTCTTTTTCAAAATCGATATCCCTACCATCATAGCTTAATTTTTTTATATATTCTTCAGCACGTTTAGATTTTTTATAAGCATAAGAAAGTTGTAACTCTCCCATTGCTGTATCATATTCATCCAGATTATAATAGCATATACCTATTTCTCGATGTGGAAAATATTTAATAAATCGTGTTCCGTAAGTTCGTTTTTTCTTTTTATCTTCAAATTCCAATGAAGCTGCACTTTTAAACTCAGCAATTGCGCGTTCCCATTCACCCTTATTCATAAATTTTACGCCCTTGTCATAATAAGTATAAAACTTTTCAATAGTGAATAATGATGTAAAAGGTATTATTAAAATAAAAAATATTAACAATATAATTAGATATTTCATAAAAATGTTCTCCTTCTCAACTTTAGATAACTCCCTTTAATTTTTTACGTATTATTTATAAAAAATCATATTCGCAAAAAAAAGAATAAATTGAAAATGAGTCAATGAATTATTTAAATAACAAAACAAAACTAAATAAAATGTTTGACACAAACAAAAGTTTTATATTTGTCTTTCGTAGTAGGAAATCATAAGTAAGGGGTATTAATATGAATAGAAAACTTAACGAACTTTGTACTGGTGACATTAAGATTCACACAATAAAACCAGATGAGACTATTAAAAATGCTGTTGATATTTTGAATAAAAATCGAATTGGTTCACTTATTGTTATGGATGATAATGAAAAGATTTACGGTATTCTTTCTGAGAGGGATATTCTTATTAAGCTGGCTGAAACTAATGTTGAAGATGACATTCATAATACTGCTGTAAGAGAGGTAATGACAAAAAAGGAAAAACTTATCGTAGGAAATCCCGATGATACCCTCGAATATTTAATGAATGTGATGCTTGAGAATAAGATCCGGCATATGCCTATTGTTGATGAAAATGGTAAATTAAAATGCCTAATTTCAATACGAGATATTATCAAATTTCTTCTAAAAGAATCTAAGCAGAAAGTAAAATATCTCAGAGATTATGTACAGGGAAAATACCCGGGTTAGTTTTAAAATTTGTTAAAAAGTTTTTAAAACAATTAAATAAAATTAAGGAGTTTTTTATGAAAAAGCAAATAGTAGTATTTTTTGTCATTTATTTATTCAGTTTCAGTCTTTTCTCCCAAAATCTTATCCTCAATCCCGGCTGTGAAGAACCTCTTATCAGCGGGGAAATCCTAGATTGGCAAGAGATTGTTGGATCAAACTGGACAAGGCGGGGGGGTGATCCTATTCCTTATGAAGGAGGCTGGTATTTTTTTGCTGGTGAATGCAATTATGGTCATTTGAGACAGGATGTCGATGTTTCTTATTATTCCGAAGCTATCGATAATAACCTGCAGTATTTTTATTTTGAAGGATATGTCCGTTCATATAATCAGAGTCCAGAGGATGATTCGAGAATAGTTCTTGAATATCTTAATTTTGATACAACCATTGTCCTTACAACATTCGATTCAGGATTATATAATAATACAACGACCTGGATACAAGTAACCGATAACAGGTTAGCTCCTCCTGATACTCGTTATATTCGAATAAATCTTCACAGCTACCGTAATTATGGAACAAATAATGACGGATATTTTGATGCTCTCCTATTGCAAGCAGTAAATCCTGAAATCCCAGAAAATATCTCTATTCTGATAAATGAGGATAATGTAGAACTCACCTGGGATGAAGTAGTTGGTGCAACTTCTTACAGCATTTATTCATCTGATGATCCATATGAGATACCTGAAAACTGGACTCTGGAAGCATCCGGAATAACAGATACAAACTGGAGTGAACTGGTTTCAGAAGATAAGAAATTTTATTATGTGACTGCTGTGAATTAATGCAACTCATCCGGCAACTGCCGGATTGAGAAAAAAGTCTTTAGAATAATTCAGGAACCTTTATCTTTGAAAGAATCCTTAATATTTATTCCTTAAGAGTAAAATATTTAATCCGGCAATAGCAGGATAGAAGCAGAGACGCAATATGGAAAAAATGTTTCGCAAAGTTAGAGGAAAAAATTTGACAGAAATTGATTAAATAAGTCTAAAGTGATCTTGAAAGTTTTATAAAAAATTTAATCATTTATACTTAATGCAAGAAGAAAATGAAACAATATAAAATATTATGGCGGAGAGATGAGAAAAACAATTATTTTGTGATGATTTTAAGAAAATCTGAAAGTGTATATTTAAAGGAAATCAATTGAAAACATTATATGATTATTTTCAAGTTATATTGAAAGATAAAAAGAAATGGCAATATTACGATGATATGAAAATATACGATAATATCGAAACAATTATGAAAAATCCTGAAAAATTTATTAAAGACTACTTAGAAATTGGAGGTAAAACTACAGATGAACTCGAGATACTCATTGAAGTTATAAATAAGAAGAATCCTGAAAGGCTACAACATACAATTTCAATATTTTTATTAGGACTAATTTTATATAACAACTTCACAAAAATTGAAAAAGAAATAGATAAGTTTATTGATGAAAGAAGTAAAGAAGTTAACACACGAAAAATTATTGTAAAAAAACATTTCAATTACTGGTGGTTCTTAATTTGTTTTATTCACGATATTGGTTATGCATATAATAAAAACTCAGTAGGTTTTAAATTGTTTGGGATAAATGCAGAAAATGAAATTAGAATTGAAGAAGAAGTTAAAAGTAATTTAAAGAGCATAGAAAATTTTTCTAAAGATTGTGTACCTCAAATAATTATTGATGTTTGGAGAAGATATTTAAAATATAGAAAAGAAATGTATATGTTAAAAAAATCAGATGAAAAAATCGACCACGGAATCCTATCAGGTGCTTATTATATTTATACTTTGAATGAAGTGTATAATAAGAAAAAAAATAGTAATCAAAAAGAATTAGATGAAAATAATGGGTTTATAGACAAAAATAGATTGTATTGGTCTCCAAAAATGATTGATTGTGTTCACAAACCTATTGCTTGGATTATTGTTTATCATAATATTTGGTATAAAAATAAAAATTATGAAGACACCAAAGAATATGAGCAAAAGAAGTTAAATGAACTTATTATTAAAAAACCTCTTATTAAATTAGATAGATATCCTTTGTATTTCTTACTCTGCTTAGTTGATACTTTGGATCCTGTAAAATTTATAATTAATAATGATAGTGGAGTAAATGAAGTAAGACAAATATTAAAAAACACATTATTGAGTTTAAATAATAATATGATAAATATCAAATTCATAAATGAACTTAAAAAATATAATAAATGTTATATAGAGAAAAATTCTACAATCGATTCTTGGTTGGATATAATAATTGATAATAAATTTCATTTGAAATAAATTTGGAGGAGAGATGAGAAGAACAATTATATTTTTATTTTTACTGATAATAATTGGAAGTTTACTTTATGCACAAACACCTGAATGGCTATGGGCAGCTCAAGCTGGAGGAAGTAGTTATGATACAGGATATGGAATAACAATAGATGATTTGGGAAATACTTATGTTACAGGAGGATTTGAAGGAACAGCAAACTTTGGGACTTATTCTCTTACAAGTAATGGTGATTGGGATATTTTTGTAGCAAAGATGAATTCAAATGGAAATTGGCAATGGGCAGCTCAAGCTGGTGGAAGTATTAATGATTATGGATATGGAATAACAATAGATGATTCAGGAAATACTTATGTTATAGGATGTTTTGAAAGCACAGCAACATTTGGGTCGTATTCTCTTACAAGTAATGGTTATAAGGATATTTTTGTAGCAAAGATGGATGCAAATGGAAGTTGGCAATGGGCAGCTCATGCTGGTGGAAGTAGTCTTGATCATGGAAATGGAATCACAATTGACGATCTGGGAAATACTTATGTTATAGGATGGTTTTACGAAACAGCAACATTTGGGTCTTATTCTCTTACAAGTTATGGAGGAACTGATATTTTTGTAGCAAAGATGGATGCAAATGGAAATTGGCTATGGGTAACTCAAGCTGGTGGAAGTGATCAATATTTTGGAAATGAAATAACAATTGACGATCTGGGAAATACTTATGTTACAGGAAGTTTTAAGAATACAGCAACTTTTGGGTCTTATTCTCTTACAAGTAATGGTTATGATGATATTTTTGTAGCAAAGATGGATGCAATGGGAAATTGGCAATGGGCAACTGGAGCTGGTGGATTTCATCAAGATTGGGGATATGGAATAACAATCGATGATGAAAGAAATACTTATGTTACAGGAAGTTTTAAGAATACAGCAACTTTTGGGTCTTATTCTCTTACAAGTAATGGTTATGATGATATTTTTGTAGCAAAGATGGATGCAACAGGAAATTGGCAATGGGCAGCTCAAGCTGGTGGAAGTAGTCTTGATCAGGGATATGGAATAACAATCGATGATGAAAGAAATACTTATGTTACAGGAATGTTTAGAGAAACAGCAACCTTTGGGTCCTATTCTCTTACAAGTTATGGTTCTAGGGATGTTTTTGTAGCAAAGATGGATGCAACAGGAAATTGGCAATGGGCAGCTCAAGCTGGAGGAAATAATGAAGATTATGGAAAAGGAGGAATAACAATTGATTATCTGGGAAATACTTATGTTACAGGACGGTTTGAAGAAACAGCAACTTTTGGTTCTTATTCTCTTACAAGTAATGGAGAAGCAGATATTTTTGTAGCAAAGTTGGGAAGAGATTTTGTAGCTAATTTCATTGCAGATATAACTTTTGGATATTATCCATCTATTGAAGTCAATTTTACAAATTTATCAGGAAGTGTTCCAACAAACTGGTTCTGGGATTTCCAAAATGATGGAGTTTATGATTCCTTCGAACAGAACCCTACATTTACTTATACAGATGTTGGTGAATATAGTGTCAAACTTAAAATAAGTGATGGAACACTTGTTGATTCTCTCATTAAGCACAATTACATAACTGTAGAATATGTCCCGCCTGCACCACCGACAAATGTGCAAGTAAATATTTCTGGAGATGATGTTATTTTAAACTGGGCTGCAGTTGATACAACAATATTCGGAACTCCAATTGAAGTTGATTATTACATTATTTATCAAAGCGATGAACCAAATGGGAATTGGCAATTTTCTGGTGC
>JAGLWO010000571.1 GCA_023133395.1 Candidatus Cloacimonadota bacterium
TTACTGGTGGTAGATACACCAGCACTAAAAAGATGATCTTGATGAAGTAGTTTTCATTTAGTCCCGGTGCAACAATCATAAACTTCCGAATCCGACAACCGCCGGATCGGAAGTTTTTTTACTACAGGATTGAACAAAAGAAATTTAAATACGATTACGTGTGGTTCTAAGAATTATCAATTATCAAATAATTGTATTTTTATATTTTTTCTTACTAACACTGTATTAATAAAATTAAGTATTACAAAATTTATTGAAAAAGATTTGACAAAAACTAACAAAAAAATAACTAATGACAAAGTAAATAATATAGGTTAAGTAAATATTTGTTTTATATTATTTATTAAGAGGTTAAGAATATCGAATGAAGAAAAAAATAACCGTCAATATCAAAATCAAAATAAAAATTTTAAAATATCGTAATTAATGTATTCTCTAATCGTTACTATCAAAATCAAACTTTTAAGCTATTAATATCGAAATCTTGATTAAAAGGAAATAAAAAATTAAGGAGAAAATAATGAAAAAGAATTTTACTATTTTGTTAATACTCATTTTAGCTATTGGAACTTCTATTTTTGCTGATGAAAAGGTAGAAGAACTTACAATGCTGAATGATGTAGGTCCCAAAGTTACAAATCCTCCGGTAGTTGATGATGTTGGAGATATTATTTTTGACATTGATGTTCAAGCTATAACAGGAGATGATCAGTGTTTAGGATGTGAATATGTTCCCCCCTATCTCTGGGTTACTGGTGGTGGTGGTACTGGTGGTGGTGTTGAAAATTCGCTGTATAAAATCGACCCTGTAGCTGGCACATTAGAAGCAACTTATCTTCAGAACACAACATCAGCTTGGGGAATGAGAGATTTATGCTACGATCCTGTTGTAGATTTATTGTACGCTGGTGACGATAATGGGTTTTATTCAATCGATCCAGCAGACGGAACGGTTACTACCGTATTCACAGGAGCGATTGGGGCTTGTATTCGTGCTTTAGCTTACGATGGAACCAACTTCTGGACTAAGAGCTTCGCTGGTGATCTCTATGAATTTGATATTGCTGGTAACATTATCAATTCATATGCAGACCCGCTTTCCACATATGGTATGGCGTATGATTCATTTGAGAACTGCTTATGGCTATTCGCTGCCCCTACTACATTTTACCAGTATGATCTTAGTGGCGCATCTACAGGTACTTCTTACGCTCTCGTATTACCTAATGGTGGAATCATCGGGGGTGCTTTTTATGAAGAAGGTGGTCTTGTTTCTGGTAAAACCGTCTTAGGTTGTCTTGGTCAGGGAACCCCCGACGCTGTTTATGCAATGGAATTGCGTGATGTAGCATCCCAAGCTTATCCACTTCCATTCACAGAAGGATTCGAAGGTGGTGTAATGCCCGATGACTGGACACAGGAATATGTTGTTAACACCTTAGATTGGATCTATGATACCGGTGGACATAGTGGACATCCTGCCAGTGCTCATAGTGGAACCTATAATGCACTATTATATGAGAGCGGTTACAATGGAACTACTACAAAACTTATTACTCCTCAAATTGATATGAGCACTGCAAACGATGTTGAATTAACTTTCTGGCATACACAAGATGACTGGCTAGGAGATCAGGATTTCCTCAGGGTTTATTATAAGAACTCTGCAGGGGGAGCCTGGACACTACTGGCAGAATATCTTGGTAATATCGATGTCTGGACTGAGGAAATCATAACCCTTCCTGACCTTTCAGGTGATTATTATGTTGCTTTTGAAGGTTTCTTGGATTATGGTTATGGTGTTTGTGTTGATGATATAAGTATTGTAGGTACTGGTACAACCTTAGATCCACCGTCGAATGTTGCAGTAGATGGAAATTCCGGGATTGTAACCTGGGATCCTCCACCTGTAACAATTTACACAGATGACTTTGAATCCTACACTGCGGGAGAATACCTGGCTGTTCAATCTGCTGACTGGACAACCTGGAGCAATCAGCCGGGCACAGCAGAAGATGGTTATGTTTCCGCTGATTATGCTTTGAGCGGAACAAATTCTGTAAAAGTAGATGGAACAACCGACCTTGTATTGATTATGGAAGACTACACCTCCGGAAGATATTCAGTGGATGTGAATTTATACATTCCAACCGGATATTGTGGATATTACAACCTGCAGAAAACGTCTACTCCTGGTACGGAATGGGGAATTCAGACAATGTTTGATGTAGATGGTATCGCTTCTATTGATGGTGATGGAGCAGCAGCTTGTACTTTCCCATTCAATTTCGATACATGGCTGAACTTTGTAATAATAGTAGATCTGGATGATGACCTTTGTGAATTTTATTTTGATGGCACTCTAATGCATTCCTATCAATGGACACTCGGTTGCTTTGGTTCTGGCACACTTACTTCTCTGGGTGGTATGAATATGTTTGCCTGGTCATCAACAGGAAATTCTCCACTATATTACTTCGATGATATATTATTTACTGAGACATATGAAGAACCAGTTCGTGATCTTATCGGGTATAATCTATATCTTGATGAAGTTTGGCAAGATGAGGTTGGTATTGATGTATTTTCATATGAATATACCGGGCTGACACCATATGATACTTATACAGCAGGTGTATCTGCATTATATGATGAAGGTGAGTCTGAGATCATTGAGGTTGATTTCATTTATACTCCTGTTTTAGAATTCGATCCACCGGAAAACCTGGTTGCAACTGTAGTCAACTACAACGAAGTAGATCTTGTTTGGGAAGCTCCAGGTGGTACTACAGGTGGTGAATTTTTGCATCATACTGGCTATGACAACAATGGTATTGGAACCGGCGCAGCAGCAGATTTTATCTGCGCAGCACGTTTCGATGCTGTAGAGTTAAGTGAGTACTATGGTTACTGTGCTATCACACAAGTGAAAGTACACATTCGTACAGATGACTTTAATTATGTACACATTAAAGTGTGGGAAGGTGGATCAATTGGAAATCCAGGAACAGAAGTTTACGATGCAGACATCACAGGTGATGTACTTATTGAAGACTGGACAGTGCATACTCTTACAACTCCGGTCCCACTTGTAGCTGGAAACGAATACTGGATTGGTTATGATATCCATGCAACTTTTGATCATCCATGCAGTGTTGATTCTGGACCAATGGTACCGGACAAAGGTGCTTGGATTTACTTCTCTGGTACTTGGAGTACATTATTTAGTATGGCCTTGGATTACAACTGGTGTATAACAGGTGTAGCTACACCTACAGATTGTTTTGCTATAAAAGCTCCAGTTAATAATGAAAGAGTGACTATTAGTGAAATGCGCCCAATGTTGATTTCTGAATCTCCTCTTAAGGCCAAGTTTACTCGTGGAAGAAGAACAAATACTTCTTATGTATCAAGAGACGATCGTTACCTTTACGGTTACAAAGTATATCGTAATGCAGTTGAGATTGCTTATATAGAAGATCCTGCTATTCTGGTTTACTCTGATGATGAGGGGCTTGATGCTGGAGACTATGAATATTATGTAACTGCTGTCTACGAAGCTCCTGCTGGTGAATCAGTTCCATCCAATATTGAACCAGTTACTATCACCCTACCTCCACCGGAAAATGCTGAAGCAAGTTGTACAAATCCTCCAAATGTCTTGGTAGGATGGGAAGCTCCACCTGTACCAACAAGAGATCTAGTACATTATAGAGTGTATCAAGATGAAATATTGGTAGGAGATGATATTCCTGTACTTTACTTCATTCATACTGGTGTTGAACCGGGTGATTACATTTATAATGTCACAGCAGTATATGATGGTGAATGGGAATCTGAATTCTCTAATGATGCTCCTGTAACAGTTCCCACAGGTGTTGGTGACAACCTGCTCCCAATTAAGACAGAACTTACAGGTAATTATCCGAATCCATTCAACCCGACAACAACCATTAACTTTGGTCTGAAAGAAGCCGGAGATGTAACCATTATGGTTTATAATATCAAAGGTGAAAAAGTAAGAACCCTGATTGATGGTCAACTTGAAGCTAAATATCACAGCATTGTCTGGGATGGCAAGGATAACACAGGTAGAAACGTTTCTAGCGGTGTTTACTTCTATAAGATGAAAGCTGAAAAATACTCATCTACCAAGAAGATGATATTAATGAAATAACCTTCTTTCAGCTTGGTCTCGACTTGTCGAGACAACTATTTCATTAATTCAGCAACAAAGAAGATGATTCTTATAAAGTAAGAGAATTTTGCCTGACCACTCACGAGTGGTCAGGCAACCTTGCTTTTTTACGAAGTAAACCAAGTTATACAAATAGAAAGCCCCGTCCGGCAGCTGTCGGATCGGGGCTTTTTATTACCTGGAAAGAGCATTCCCATCTGGAAGCTACCAGATGAAAACGAGAGAAGAAAGAAACAGAAGTGTGGGAACGGGAAAAAAAGCGTAACTGTCATTCCCAAGAAATCGGGAATCCATATATCATTATAATAGTTTCATGATCTGTTTAGATCGGGTCCCCGATTAAATCAGAGATTGAACCAACATAGGACTTTTTTTAATCAAGATCGTTATCTATAAATTCTTTTTCTGAT
>JAGLWO010000572.1 GCA_023133395.1 Candidatus Cloacimonadota bacterium
CATCTATATTACCTTCCAGCCAATTTACTGTGCCATTGCTGTTAGTAACAATACCAGCTTCTCCACCTTGAATATCTGAATAAGATATTGTGATTGAATTTGGATTCCCCATATAACTAAAATAAATATCTTCATTGTAATTCCACAAAATAGAATTTATTAAGATCGGATTAGAATCATTACAGCAAAAAATCCCACCACAATAAAAACCGGCAGTATTACCTGATATTGTTACATTCTGTAAACTCGGACTGGAACTATCACAGTAAATTCCAACACCATACCAAGCATAATTAACTGTTATTGTAACATTTTCTAAAATCGGACTGGAAGAAGAACAGAGAATCCCACCACCATGATCAGAAGCAGAATTACCTGATATTGTTACATTCTGTAGACTCGGACTGGAATAATTATAACAGCAAATCCCACCACCACCCTCACCAGCAGTATTACCTGTTATCGTAATATTATCTAAAGACGGATTGGAATAATTGCAACAGTAAATCCCACCACCATTTCCATTAGGCACCTCAGCAGAATTATCGGTAATTGTCACATTTTCCAGACTTGGGCTGGAATTATGGCACCAAATCCCACCACCATTATCAGAAGCAGTATTACCTGACATTGTTACATTCTTAAGACTCGAACTGGAATTATAACAATAAATACCACCACCATTAGAAGTAGCACTATTACCTGTTATGGTTACATCCTCTAAACTCGGACTGGATCCATAATAGTAAATCCCACCACCATGATAAGCAGAATTACCTGATATTGTTACATTTTGTAGACTCGGATTGGAATTAACAATACAGTAAATCCCACCACCTTCAGAAGTAGCAGAATTACCTGATATTATAACATTCTGTAGACTCGGACTGGAATTATAACAATAAATACCACCACCAAAAGTTGCAGAACCATTTATAATAGTGAAACCACAAAGAACTGAAGTTGAATACTCACCATTATTAAAGGTTACAACACTTCCTATACTATTGCCGTCAATAATGGTTTGAGATATATAAGTTGTATCTTGTGTTGTTAAAAACCAAGAGCCAACTGTAATTAGTTTTCCATTATAGTTAATGTTCTCCACATAAGTATCGGATCGTACAAGAACAGTATCACTATTGGCTGCGGCATCAATGGCGGCTTGTATTGTGAGGTAGTCTATTGGTACATCAATAATTGTGGCATATAAAAAAGAAGATAAAAGAATAAAGATAAAAATAAAAAATAAGGTTTTCCCCGAAAGTCGGGATTTCATAAGACTCAACATAATTTCCTCCTTTGAAAACTTTCTTGGACAGTTCCAGCCTTCTCTGAACCACTAACGAGTGGTCAGATTCGGCTTGGCAGGCAGAAGCTATCTCTACGATAATTTCTATTTATTTCAATAAGATCATCTTCCTGGTCTCTGTAAAACTCTCCGTCTGTAATTTATAAAAATACACTCCAGAAGATTGATTTTCGGCATTCCAACTAAAGTTATGCTGTCCTGCTTCAAATTGGTGAGATTCTATGAACTGTCCTTTTGTATTATAAATTAAGAGAGTCCCTGATTCATTTTCTTTGATATCGAATCTTATGTTAGTAATGGGGTTGAAAGGGTTGGGGTAATTAAAGCCAAGGAAAGTTTTAGTTAGAGGTGAGTGAGTAATTTCTTCTTCGTGTGATGATGTAGATCCAAAACTAACAAAATCAGCATAGACGGGTAAATGGTCGGAAGCATAATAAAGTGCATCTGCTATATCAGCAGGAACAGCGCTGTTTGTTCCAGCATTGATTGATTGATTCAAGTGGTTGCCGTCGTTACCAAAAGATGTATAAGTATCTTCAATGTAATCAATACCTATACTGTCATTTATTCCATATGATGCAAAGATAAAGTCAAACCTGTCGTCCATCCCACCAGAAGCACCACCACCAAATTGAGTTGTTCTTGTCGATTGTGTATGGACAGGTGCATATACAGGATTATCGTGCCAGTCACCAACTTCATCAATAAGGTCTTCAGCTCTTCCGTTGTCACCTTCATCTGCAATCAGTTTTTGATATGCTGGTTCAGAACTTGTATAGAAATTCATATCACCAGCAATAATGAACTCTGTATCTTCAGGTAGTAAATTTAATCTATTACGAAGAATGGTCACTTCTTCAAGGCGTTGCTGCTCATTTGATGAACCTTGACTTGCTTTCAGATGACAGGTATAGAACCTTATTGGATTATCCCCAATGGAAAGAACATATTCTGAAATATCTCGTAGTGAAGTTTGAATAGTATCTTGAGAAATAAAAGTGACTATTGAGGTGCGATAATAGAGCATATTATCTGTATAATATCCATCGATGAAGTCAGCTGCATCAAATTCATCCCCATTTGAATTTAAGATATCAAGGAATAAATCAGCACCTTCTTGATTTATCATTTCCTGTAAAAGAACCACATCAGGTTCGATAGCTTCTACAACTGATTGAAAATAATCGTATCTGGCTATTCCGGAATCATAGGAAAAATTCAATACATTATATGTCACAACTCTGAAGTTTACATCAGCATATAGAGATAATAGTATCAATGTTATTAACAAAATTATAATCAATAATTCTCTATGTCGATTCATAATAAACTCATTATTTTACTATCAAAGTGTTTAATATGCGAATTGTTTTGTCAAGCATAAAGCATTTTCTTTATTACAAATAATAACACATAATTTAAATGATAATTCCTGAGATATAGTTTTGAAAAGATAAAGCAAAATAGACATGTTTATTATCAACAGAACGGCGTTTTGGAAGGAAAAAGGAAGCCAGACGGCTTCCCTTTATTTTAACAAAATCATCTTCCTGACATCAATAAAACTCTCCGTCTGTAATTTATAAAAATACACTCCGGAAGATTGATTTTCGGCATTCCAACTGAAGTTATGCTGTCCTGCTTCAAATTGGTAAGATTCTATGAACTGTCCTTTTGTATTGTAAATTGAGAGAGCCCCTGATTCATTTTCTTTGATATCGAATCTTATGTTAGTAATAGGATTAAATGGATTTGGATGGTTCTGGTAGAGTTTCGTAACTATAGGGATCAAAACTTCCCCTGAACCAGACACATCATTCACAGTTACATTCCACAGGAAGTTCAGCTCATCTCTGGTGCCAAAGTTATCTGTAACAAAAAGAGTTACTTCATATTCACCTGCTGAGTTTTCATCTGTGATGAAATCGAATGTACTTACCACGGATACTTCAACTCCTTCAACCTGCCAGGAATATTCAAGGTCGTTTCCATCCGGATCGTAAGCATCGATGGAGAAGTTGATCACATCTCCCTCATCGATAGTGATATCTCCCTCAGGAGGAATGAGTTCATTCACAACGATCGGCTGGTCAACATCATCCACAGTAACATCCCAGGAATAATTCAAAGTGTTTCTGGAAATACTGGTTATCCTGCGGGTTCCAAAGTTATCTGTCACTTCCAGTGTTACCACATATTCTCCCGCAGATGTGTAATCGGTTTCGAAGATGTAGGTGCTGTCTGTGGAAACCTCAACTCCGTCAAGTTGCCAACTGAATTCCAGAGGATTTCCATCAGGGTCATAAGCATCGATAGAGAAGTTGATCACATCTCCCTCATCGATTATGATATTACCCTCAGGTGGTATGAGTTCGGTAACTACAATAGGTTGATCTACATTAATATAATCCTCTTTAATTTCTGTATCTTCATTTGTGCCATCACTTACTGTAAGGGAAACTGTATAGATACCTCCTTCATTGTAAGTATAAATAGGATTTTGTAGATATGAATCAATAATTCCATCATTCTCAAAGTCCCATTGCCAAGATATGGTTGAATCAGGAGGAGTTGATAGATCCGTGAATTGAACTTCTAAAGGAACTAAACCTGAAGTTACATCTGCTTCAAAATTGGCTAACAATCCTTGATGATAATAAAACGCCCCCATATCTGCAATAGTTCCATCTGGGTCTAAGGGTGATGTAGGGTCTCCCACATCTATACATGGTGAATTTTCAGTTAAATGGTAATCTCCACTACCAGGATCAACAAATAAAGGATCAGCATCTATATTACCCTCCAACCAGTTAACTGTGCCGTTATTGTTTGTTACAATTCCAGCTTCTCCACCTTGTATATCGGAATAGGCAATCATAATTGAATTAGGCTCATTATATGGTCTAAATTCTATTTCGTTTGGATTGTTATCCCAGATGATTGAATTAATTACTGTTATTTCAGAACCGAATTTTAAATAAACACCACCCCCATTATTTCCATAATCTATATTCCCTACGATTGATACATTGATTAAGACAGGGTTAGAATAATGACATTCTATTCCCCCACCTGCAGAATTTGAGTTATTATCCACAATTAATACATTTTTAAATAACGGATTAGAATTATCAATACAGGAAACACCACCGCCACTAACAGCAGAATTACCCTTAATAATAACGTTATCTATTGTAGGGTTAGAATAAGTTTTGCAACAAATTGCACCTCCTGTCCCATCTCCCCAATTATTCATTATTATCAGGTCTGATAAACTTGGGCTGGAATTATAACAATAAATCCCACCACCAAAAGTTGCAGAACCATTTGTAATCGTAAAACCACAAAGAACTGTACTTGAATCCTCACCACTACCAAAGGTTACAACACTTCCTATACTATTGCCGTCAATAATGGTTTGAGATATATAAGTTGTATCCTGTGTAGTTAGGAACAAAGAGCCAACTGTAATGAGTTTTCCATTAAAGTTAATATTTTCCAAATAAGTTCCGGGCTGTACAAGCACTGTGTCACTATTAACTGCTGCATTAATGCCGGCTTGTATTGTGGGTTGGTCTGCCGGTACATTAATAATTGTGGCATACAGAAAAGAAGATAAAAGAATAAAGATAAAAACAAAAATAAAATTCAACGTTTTCATAAATCCTCCTAATTTAGTCTATTTACATATCAATTCTCCTTGATGAAATGAATTTTAATAACAATACAAGAAAGTGTTTTTGTTGTATGTGTGTCAAACTGTTTTTGATGAACTGTCTCTCTGATGTTCTTTTTATAGTAACACTGGAAGAGTCTATTTAATCAACAAAATGCTCCAGATTCTTCATTAGCTCCTGCAAGTAGTATTCCTCCAGTCTTCGTCCTGATGACTCAGGAACTTCGACCCGGCGAGCAGAAAGATGGAGCATTTTGCATTTTCTTATGTTCCCTCTCTTGTTTTTGAAGAGAGGGACCAGCCTTCGTGTAGGCTTCAGCAAGGCAGGAAGTAGGGTGAGTTTTACTTTAACAAAATCATCTTCCTAATCTCTGTAAAACTCTCCGTCTGTAATTTATAAAAATACACTCCGGAAGATTGATTTTCGGCATTCCATGAATAATTATGTATACCATCATTGAACCTTTGAGACTCGATAATTTGCCCTTTCAAATTGAATATTGAAAGAACTCCCATTTCATTTTCTTTAATGTCAAATTGGATGTTGGTTAACGGATTAAATGGATTGGGATGATTCTGAAAGAGTTTCGTAATTACAGGGATCAAAACTTCCCCTGAACCAGACACATCATTCACAGTAACATTCCATAAGAAGTTCAGTTCATCTCTTGTGCCAAAATTATCCGTAACAAAAAGAGTTACTTCATATTCTCCTGCTGAGTTTTCATCAGTAATAAAATCGAATGAGTTCGTTGTAGAGACTTCAACTCCTTCAACCTGCCAACTATATTCAAGGTTGTTTCCATCCGGGTCATAAGCATCGATGGAGAAATTGATAACATCTCCCTCATCGATAGTGATATCTCCCTCAGGAGGAATGAGTTCATTCACAACGATCGGCTGGTCAACATCATCCACAGTAACATCCCAGGAATAGTTCAATGTGTTTCTGGAAACACTGGAAATCCTGCGAGTTCCAAAGTTATCTGTCACTTCCAGTGTTACCACATATTCTCCTGCAGATGTGTAATCGGTTTCGAAGATGTAGGTGCTGTCTGTGGAAACCTCAACTCCGTCAAGTTGCCAACTGAATTCCAGAGGATTTCCATCAGGGTCATATCCACTGAAATAAAAATCTATCGTATCCATTTCATCGATGGTTACTGGTCCCGGTGTGGGTTGAATGTCATTCACAACAATTTCCTGATCAACATCATTAACGGTTACATTCCATTCATAATACAAAGAATTATCAGTGAAATTATCGGTCACATCCAGAGTTACAAGATATAAACCTGCTGAGGTATAATCTGTCGTGAAATCATATGTACTTACAGTAGATTCTTCTACTCCATCTAATTTCCAACTATATTCCAGAGGATTACCATCAGGGTCATAAGCATCGATAAAGAAGTTTATGGTTTCGGTTTCATCGATGGTTACAGGTCCCGGTGGGGGTTGAATATCGTTTACTACAATTTCCTGGTCTACATCGTTTACTGTAACGTTCCATTCATAATAAATCGAATTATCAGTGAAATTATCGGTCACATCCAGAGTCACAAGATACAAACCTGCTGATGTGTAATCTGTTATGAAATCATAAGTACTTATTGTGGAGACTTCATTTCCATCTAATTTCCAACTGTATTCAAGCGGATTACCATCCGGGTCATAAGCATCTATAAAGAAGTTGATTGTCTCCATTTCATCTATGGTCACTGGTCCCGGTGCAGGTTGAATATCAGTTACCACTATCTCCTGGTCAACATCGTTGACCGTTACATTCCACTCATAATACAAAGAATTATCACTGAAATTATCGGTTACATCCAGAGATACAAGATACAAACCTGCTGATGTGTAATCCGTTATGAAATTATATGTACTTACAGTAGATTCTTCTACTCCATCTAATTTCCAACTGTACTCTAATGGATTACCATCAGGATCATATGCATCTATAAAGAAGTTGATAGTTTCAGTTTCATTAATTGTTACAGGTCCCGGTGGAGGTTGGATATTATTCACTACAATATTCTGATCTACATCGTTTACGGTAACGTTCCATTCATAATAAATCGAATTATCAGTGAAATTATCAGTAACATCCAGAGTTACAAGATACAAACCTGCCGAAGTATAATCTGTTATGAAATCATAAGTACTTATTGTGGAGACTTCTACACCATCGAGTTTCCAACTATACTCTAGTGGATTCCCATCGGGATCATAAGCATCAATAAAGAAGTTGATAGTTTCAGTTTCATTAATTGTTACGGGTCCCGGTGGAGGTTGGATATTATTCACTACAATTGGTTGATCTACATCGTTTACGGTTACATTCCATTCATAATACAAAGAATTATCACTGAAATTATCGGTCACATCCAGAGTTACAAGATATAAACCTGCTGAGGTATAATCTGTCGTGAAATCATATGTACTTACAGTAGATTCTTCCACTCCATCTAATTTCCAACTGTATTCAAGCGGATTACCATCCGGGTCATAAGCATCTATAAAGAAGTTGATAGTCTCAGTTTCATCGATAGTAATCGGTCCCGGTGGAGGTTGGATATTATTCACTACAATATTCTGATCTACATCGTTGACCGTTACATTCCACTCATAATACAAAGAATTATCACTGAAATTATCGGTCACATCCAGAGTTACAAGATATAAACCTGCTGAGGTATAATCTGTCGTGAAATCATAAGCACTGGATGTAGATTCTTCCACTCCATCTAATTTCCAACTGTATTCAAGCGGATTACCATCCGGGTCATAAGCATCTATAAAGAAGTTGATTGTCTCCATTTCATCTATGGTCACTGGTCCCGGTGTGGGTTGAATATCAGTTACCACTATCTCTTGGTCAACATCGTTGACCGTTACATTCCACTCATAATAAATCGAATTATCAGTGAAATTATCGGTCACATCCAAAGTCACAAGATACAAACCTGCTGATGTGTAATCTGTCGTGAAATCATATGTAC
>JAGLWO010000573.1 GCA_023133395.1 Candidatus Cloacimonadota bacterium
ATGCAAAGGGAAAAGAATTCCGTATCGACCGGATGATGGTGAATACGAAGAATAAAGAGATTTTAATAATAGATTACAAAACCGGTGCACACTATGAAGAGGAGCAGCTTGACAAATATGAAGAGATTATTGAAAAGTTGGCTGTGGTGAAAAAAGATAAATATAGTGTGAAGACAAAATTTGTGGAAGTGCGAATTTAGCCACAGATGAACGCAGATGAGAGTAAGAGAACTCCCCTAAATCCCCTCTTTATCAAAGAGGGGACTTCCTGCTTTTCTTATACATTGTTCGTTCAACCATCCTGGTTGAATGAAATGTTAACCAAGACCATCCTTGGTCTTGACCATAACTCACCAAGATGGCGAGATTTAATCTGTGGTTCAACCTGGAAGGTAGAACCAACATAATATTGATTACAGTAGTAATAACCAGGAGCAAAAACAATGAGCAAATTAATGATAAGCGTTTCAGGTGTTCGCGGTATTTTCGGTGAAAGCCTTACAACCAAAATCGCAATGAATTTCGCATCCCATTTCGGGATTTATTGTGATCGTGGAAAAATTATTGTGGGAAGAGACTCACGAACCAGCGGTCCGGAAATGTTTCGTGCTGTTTCTACAGGTTTAATGAGCGTTGGTTGCGATGTAGTGGATCTGGGAATTGTTTCTACTCCAACTGTTTTGCTTGCTGTGGAAGAATCTGATGCGAAAGGTGGAATATCCATCACTGCATCACATAATCCTGCAGAGTGGAACGCAATGAAATTTGTTAGTGAAAATGGTATGTTCCTTTTCCCACAGGAAGCTCAACGATTCATAGATTCCCTCGATGAACCGATCGAAAATACAGACTATGATAAGATCGGCCAACTCACACAGGATATAGAAGCTACAGATCGTCATATTAAAAAGATCCTGAATATCTCATATCTTGATATTGAAAAAATACGATCTAAGAAATTCAGAGTTGTTATTGATTCCGTGAATGGTGCCGGTGGCTTGATCTCTCCACAGTTGTTGAGAGATCTGGGCTGCGAAGTCATCGAACTGAACAGCGAACCTACAGGTATTTTTGCTCATACTCCAGAGCCTTTGAACAAAAACCTGAAGCAATTACAAGATGCTGTAGCAGACCATAAAGCCGATATCGGCTTTGCCACCGACCCAGATGTGGACAGACTGGCAATTGTTGATGAAAAAGGAAAATGTATCGGAGAAGAAATTTCGCTTCTTTTAGCTGAGAAATTCATACTATCCAAAATGAAAGGAGATATTGTTACTAATCTTTCATCTTCGATGGCTTCGGAAGATATTGCAAAAGAATTTGGAGTTAAAGTGCATCGAACCAAAGTGGGTGAAATAAATGTAGGGAAAAAGATGAAAGAAATAAACAGTCCTATAGGTGGTGAAGGTAACGGTGGCATCA
>JAGLWO010000574.1 GCA_023133395.1 Candidatus Cloacimonadota bacterium
ATATGAAAGTAGATTTCGTAATCCGGGTCCTTTTCTATTTCTTTGTAAAGTGGGAATAAAGCGCTAAAATAATATTCTTTTTTAAGGTCGAATAGAACTTTTATCATCTCAGGTATCCTTTTCTGAATTTTCTATGATGAATTATCTGAAGCTTCCTGAACAGGTTCAATGGCATTCTCTTCTTTGGGAGAAGGTCTTTTTCTTTTATTTCCAATAATATATTTATCAATCTCTCGCTTATTTTCCCATTAAGATATGGATTGATCTCTTCGAGATGCTTCTTCCTGTTACTGCTGAATTCACCAGGATTTTCCAGGCTTCTGTCTATTGCCTTTCTCAGGTCATCAGGGTCGATTATATTAATTCCCTTATCTTTTCTGTTTATAGTTTCAAAGGTTATAACCGGTTTATCCAGGACCATGAATTCATAAACTACAGATGAAGTATCCGATATCAGAACATCTGCTAGATGAAGATAGGGAGTAATATCCGGGTCATCTGTAATTCTGACTTTCTCTTTGGTTTGTACTGTAAAGTTACGAATTAGATTTTTATCCATCAACTCATGAAATTTTACAAACCAGATTTCGTCTTCATTAACTATCTTTGGAATTATTGGTAATAACTCTTCTGCAGATTGCATTTTCCTGCTGTGAGTCGGAGCGAAGAGAATGATCTTTTTACCTTTAGGAATGTTCAGCTTCTTTTTCAGGTTTTCTGTTGGATAGTTTAAGATGTGATCTATCTTTGGCCATCCGGTTTCCTGGACTAAAAAATATTTATATCTCTTCTGAAGTTTTTTATATCTTTCTGTAATAAAAGGACCTGAAGTGCCGTAAACATCAAAGAAATGGCGGATCTTGTAGTGTGATTTCTTCTCAATTCCCAATCCGTGAAATATCTGTACTTTTATGCCCGGAATACGAGGATCAACAAAGTTCCCGGGAACGATAACAAAATCGGGGTGATAATTAATAGCTTTATCTATTTCATTCATTATAAGAAATTCTTTCCATTCATCCGGGATGTTCTTATTCACTTTTTCAGATACATAAAAAGCAAATTCATGATCCATTTTTTTTAGATATTCTGACAATGGTTTTACTATGGGAATAGAATATTTCTTGGATATGTAAAAAAGATATCTCATATTTTATGCGTTATCAGCAAATTGCAGTTTGTATAAAGTCTGGTACCTTTCACAGGTTTCCAGCAGTTCTTTATGTTTGCCAATCCCGACTATTTTCCCTTTGTCCAGAACTATGATCTTATCTGAAGAAAGAATAGTGGAAAGCCGGTGAGCAATTACTATCACAGTCCTGTTTTTTGTTGCCTGCTCGATAGCTCTTTGAACCTTCTGTTCTGCTTCTGTATCGAGAGCGCTGGTGGCTTCATCAAAAATGAGGATGGGGGGATCTCCCACAATTGCCCGGGCAATACAAAGACGCTGTTTCTGTCCACCGGAAAGATTTGAACCTTTTGTATGAAGCATCTCGTTATATTTATTCGGGAACTTTTCAATGAATTCATCTGCATAGGCAATTTCTGCAGAATGGATTATATTTTCTTCAGTAACGTCTTCCAGCGTTCCATAGCTAATATTATTCGCAATCGTATCACTGAAAAGAATAGATTCCTGGGTAACAGTTCCAAAAAGCATTCTCAGATCTTTTAATTTAATTTTTTCAATTGGAGTTTCATCTATTTGTATCTCCCCGGAAGTTGCATCATACATTCTGGTTAAAAGATTTACCAGCGTAGTTTTGCCGGTACCACTACCACCAACAATGGCTACTTTTTCTCCTTTGTTTACTTCCAGGTTGATATCGGATAATACTTCAGTATGATTTTCATAGGAGAATAAAACATTCTTAAATTCAATTCTTCTATCAAAAGTTTTTTTCTCTATCTGATCTTCACTTTCAGTTATTTCGGATTCTCTATTTAGAATGACAGAAACTCTATCCAAAGACACTAATGCTTTTCGTATCTCAGCATAAGCCTTGGTTATTATTTTCATAGGATGAAGCATGGAAAAAATTGCCAGCAGGAATGTGATAAAACTTCCTAAAGTGAAATTGCTGTTACCAGCTAAAACCTGTCTACCACCAATAAGTAGAACAATAATTCCTGTAATTGTTCCATTTAATTCGGAAAGTGGGACATTAAAAAAATGGTAAATTCGAGATTTGCGCCAGAATTTAAAATGTTTTTGATTGATATCCTTAAATTTTCCGAATTCATAATTTTCTCGTGAGAACGCCTTCACAATTCTCATACTGTTGAGTGTTTCTTCAACGTTAGAAAATAAATTTGAAGATTGAATCTGAATTCGTTTAGCATATTTTTTTATCTTACTTCCAATTAAACCTATAATTATACTGAAAATAGGAAGTAAAATAAGACTGATGAGAAACAATTTTGCATTCAAGAAAAGAGCGACTCTTGCATAAACGAGAATAAGTATGATATTTTGGAGTGCATCAAATATAGCTCGAATGAAGAAATTACTTACTATTTTTACATCCGAGACCATTCTTACAAGGGAGTCGCCAACTTTTGTCTGACTGAAGAAAGCAAGTGATTGATAAAGGTATTTCTTGAAAATCTGATTCCGAACGGTCCTGATTGTTTTCCCGCGTAAGTTGGCAAACATAAGTTTATTACCATAGAAGAAAACATTCTTCAGAATGACCAGTGTAATAAGAATCAAACTAATTAGCCATAGTAAAAAAATAGAATCTGTATGTATGAGAACTATTTTTAATTCGCTTAAGAATGGCTTGTAATTTTGTGCTTGAAACAGAGCAAATAAACTACCATATTGTGAGATAAAATCAGATGTGATTCTCTGGATTGCGTTAAAAAAAGTGGAGAAATTGGAATATAAAATTGTAGCTTTCTCAAATTTAAAAACATAATCAAGTAAAGGAATTGCCAACATAATGCTGACTCCACTGAATAGAGCGTAGCCAAGCATAAAAAATAGACCTGCAAATAGATAACCCCAGTATCGGAGCATTATTTTATATATTCGAATTATATTTCTCATGCAATTCCTTACTTAACTAACTTAACAAAACACAAAATAAAATTTACTCTATAAAGATTGTGTCAATAAGAATTTATGTAA
>JAGLWO010000575.1 GCA_023133395.1 Candidatus Cloacimonadota bacterium
CTCCTGACTCTCCCCCATTTTGCCTACTTGCGAGTGAGTGATGGGTGTAACAACCATTGCAGTTACTGTGTTATACCCTCTATCCGAGGAAATCTGCAAAGTGTTACCATTGAAGACCTTGTAACAGAAGCTAAATCACTTGCAGAGAGAGGTGTAAAAGAATTGATAATCACAGCTCAAGATACTACTCAATATGGCATAGATATTTATGGAAAACCAAAACTCTATGAACTTCTTACCGAGCTTCATAAAATAGAAAAAATAAAGTGGATACGACTCTTATATCTTCATCCTGCAAATATAACTACAAAACTCATCGATACTATAGCAAAGCTTCCAAAAGTATGTAAATATTTTGAAATTCCCATCCAGCATATAAATGACGCTATCCTGCAAAGTATGAACCGTAAAATTACGAAGAAAAAAATCATCTCAATTATAAATGAAATAAGAGATAAAATTCCCCAGGCTATCATCCGCACGACATTGATAGTGGGTTATCCGGGAGAAACAGAAGAAAAATTTCGGGAACTTAAAGATTTCATTCAGCAAACAAAATTTGAAAGACTCGGCGTTTTCACTTATTCACGTGAAGAAGATACTCCAGCCTATAATATGAAAGAACAAGTTCCCGAAAAAATTGCAGAAACAAGAAAGGATAAGTTAATGTCAATTCAGCAAAGTATTTCAGAGAAGTTTCTTGCCAATCAAATTGGCAAAAAAATAAAAGTAATTATTGACCGAATTGGTGATGACAAAGAATTTCCACTTGAAGGAAGAAGTTATTTCGATGCACCTGAAATCGATGGAACCGTTTTTATAGAAGAAGAAAATGCTGAAGTCGGTGATATCTTGGAAGTTGAAATAACCGATTCCTGGGAATATGATCTGGTGGGAAAAATAGTGAATTAGTGGAACTGGTGAAACTGGTGAATTTGTGCTTCCTTTCAACGTCAGTTATGATTCGCCCTGATAAGGGAGAACAGCAAGAGGGTTTGGAAGTTTGATAAAACGGAGGATAAATGAAGAGAAAGATCGCTTGTACTGGAATTAAACCAACAGGTACTCCCCATATCGGAAATTATTTTGGTGCAATAAAACCTGCACTTGAGCTTGTTAAGGATTACGATGCCCGTTATTTTATTGCAGATTATCATGCTTTAAATGCCATCAAAGACCCGAAACAACTTAGAGAAGCTACTTATGAAGTTGCTGCCACCTGGCTGGCTTGCGGACTTGACCCGGAAAAAGCTTTGGTGTACAGGCAGTCACAGGTTCCCGAAACTTTTGATCTTTCGACTATACTCCTTGCTTTTACTCCCAAAGGTCTGATGAATCGCGCTCATGCTTACAAAGCAATGGTTCAGGAAAACCTGGAAATGAAAAGAGACCCGGATGACGGTGTGAATATGGGACTTTTTACATACCCGGTTCTTATGGCAGCAGATGTAATTCTGTTCGATACTGATGTTGTCCCTGTAGGACAGGACCAGGCACAGCACCTGGAAATGGCTGCAGATATTGCTCAATCTGTAAATCGTAATTATGGAAAGGAAGTACTAACAGTTCCTCAACCTCTTATCCAGGAATCCACGAAAACTGTTACCGGGCTCGATGGTAGGAAAATGAGTAAAAGCTATAACAACACCATTCCTCTTTTCATGGAACCCAAAAAACTACGTAAGCTCCTGATGAAGATCGTAACCAACTCACAGACAGTAGAGGAACCAAAAGACCCTGATACTTGTAATATCTTCGCTATTTATAAACTTTTTGCCACTGAAGAGCAACAAACAGAGATGCGTAAGAAATACCGTGCAGGTGGTATGGGCTGGGGTTATGCCAAGCAGACTCTATTTGAATTGATGAACGAATATATCACTCCACTGCGGGAGAAGTATAATAAGATAATTGCTGATAAAGAATGCATTGATAAAATTCTAAGTGAAGGCTCTAAAAGAGCACGTGAAATCGCAACTTTAAAGATGGCAAAATTGAAGAAAGAACTCGGATACAGTTAATTGCACGAGTTATACAAACAAACGAATTGTCATTCTGCCTACCAAGCTGAAGTTGCACGTAGGTTGGAGGACATCTTTATGAATTTATACCTAAGAATCTATTTTTAGATTTATACCTTTTGCTCTCCTTGATAAGGGAGAACTTAAGAGGGTTTTATAACCTCCATAAATCGAAAAATGGAAAAGAGAATTTGTGAATAAGAGTCTCCATTTTTAATATTGACACCAAAATCAGCATAAAATAAAAGTGTTTTGCACGAAATATAGGAGAGAAAATGTTTGTTTTTTTAATGGTTTTACATGTAATTATCTCAGTAGCTTTGATAATGGTCATACTTGCCCAATCCAGTAAGGGTGGTGCTCTCGATGGTCTGGTTGGTGGAGCAGCTTCCAGTGTTCTCGGTGGACAGGGAGCTTCCAAATTCCTGAAAAATACTACCCAGATTTTGGCTGTTCTTTTTGTGCTTAACTGCATCCTGCTGGCGTTCCAGTTGAAAGCCCGTAAAGCACCAACCAGCAAAGCTGTGGAAATGATGAAAGAAGAAGCAGTAGAACAGCAGGATTTCGATGAAGAACTTCCGGCTTTGCCTAGTTCAGACGAACCGTTAGGTGAGCCTGAAACAGAATAAACGCAGAAGTGGTGGAATTGGCAGACACGCAAGACTAAGGATCTTGTGCCCTCTTTTGGGTGTGCGGGTTCAAATCCCGCCTTCTGCACCAAAGTTTTTTACCCCGCTCAGATGAGTGGGGTTATTTTTTTGGCTCAATGCTGGTTCAGATTTGTAATCTGAACCAAAATGTTTAGGTTCAATTTTCAAAATTGAACCAGCAAACTCTTTTAAAAATTCTGAACAGCTCGGAGAGCCTTCCCTACCATTTCCCTTTTCTCTTTATGAATTCATTCGAATCAGAGCCTTTAGACCTGATCGTTTCTGTGCTTGCTATTACATGATAGAATTTCTTTACGTCTCCAATTGGAGCACTCCAACTTTCTCCAGCAAATGAACCTGAGGTATCTTCTACAAAACCAGTGTAGGGATGCATAAAAAACATTTTAGATTTGACATTATTTAATAATTTTTTTCAACTTGTTCATTGGAAGAAATGATAGTTATTTTTTTTAATATCGAAATGTAGAGTCAATTGACAATAAACTTTCGAAAGTATGGTTATGAAAAACATGTAGAACTGAGAAAAATCTTAGGTTGGATGTGCATTTTTTTAAAGAAAAAATATCAAAGAAATTTTTATGTAAAAAAAACTTAAAAAGGAGTTTATTATTATGAAAAAATTTGTTTTATTTATTTTTTTTATCAGTCTTGTCTTTTTTACTATAAATGTTGATGCTGCTTATCTTAAGAACATTCCTCAAGAAATAAATCAACCTGATGGAACAATTATCAACTGTTTTGCAAGCGGCGATGAATTTCATAACTGGGTTCATGATGAAAATGATTTTACAATTATTCAAAATCCTGAAACAGGATTGTATGTTTATGCAATTATAGTTAATGGTAAATTAGTTGCTTCCTCGTATCGGGTTGGAACTGTTGATCCTAAACAAGTAGGAATTAAACCTGGATTGAATATCACTCCGGAAGAATGGAAGAAAAAACGAGAAGCTTATTTTAATTTAACTGAAAATGCAAGAAATACCAGGATGCCTTCAACAGGTACTGTTAATAATCTTTGCGTTTTTATCCGTTTTAGTGACCAAACAGAGTTTCCCGGTTCATATTCTTCATACTCTGATGACTTTAATGCAAGTACCGGTAATTCATTGGCAAATTATTATGATGAAGTTTCAAACGAACAATTGGATGTTAATTCATATCTTTATCCGAATCCATCAGGTGATGTAATTGTATCTTACCAGGATTCACATTCCAGAAATTACTTTTGTCCCTACAATGCAGTGACAAATCCCATTGGTTATGAGAATAGTGACCAAAGAGCTGCCAGAGAATGGCAATTAATTAGGGATGCAATTACAGCTGTGAATCCACAAATACCAAGTGGTATAGATTTTGACGCAGATGATGATGGCGAAATGGATAATGCTGTTTTTATTATACGAGGAGCTCCTACTGCATGGAATACTCTTCTTTGGCCACATAAATGGAGTATTGGCTCAGCTCCCTATCCGGTAGTTAATGGAGCAACACTTGTCGTTTATAACTTTCAAATAGAAACTATGTTTCAGGTTGGTGTTCTATGTCATGAGATGTTCCATTCTATCGGAGCACCTGATTTATATCATTATACTTCCAATGGTATTGCTCCTGTCGGTCCCTGGGATTTAATGGAAACAACTTCAAATCCTCCACAACATATGCTCACATTTATGAAATGGAAATATGGTCAATGGTTTAGTACTCTTACAGTAATTTCAAGTCCTGGCACATATACGCTTTCACCTGTTTCAACCAGTCAGTATAGCTGCTATAAAATAGCTTCACCATATTCTGCTGATGAATATTTTATGGTTGAATACCGTAGGGATGAAGGTACATTTGAGTCTAGTATTCCGGGCTCAGGACTTATTGTATATAGAATCGATACAACAGCGGGAGATGGAAATGCCAGCGGACCTCCCGATGAAGTTTATGTTTATCGTCCGGGTGGAACTACTGTTATAAACGGTAACGTAAACCATGCTAATTTTTCACAGGATGTAGGAAGAACAGCAATCCACGAATTCTCAGACCCCACGCCTTTTCTACAGGATGGAAGTGCAGGTGGTTTGATCCTTTATGATATCGGAAGTTCCGGAAGCTCCATTTTGTTTACTTATGCAACAGATATGCCCTTTTTCTGGGAAGGTGATGTATCATCAAACTGGAATACTTCATCTAATTGGGTTAATAATGCTATTCCTTCACTTTCAGACAATGTAATTATACCTTCAGGAACTACTTATTCCCCAATTATTGGTAATGGACTAACAGCCTATTGTAAAGACTTAACAATTAAATCTGGTGCTACTCTAACCCAAACAGGAACAAGTTACTTCTATGTACATGGTGATTTTGATTCAGATTATGGAACATTCACTCAATCCGGGTTATCATACTTATATTTTGATGGCAGTTCAGATACCCATTGGGATGACGATAATGAGGATGATATATACACTTATGTTCGAGTAAATAAGAACAATAGTACAGCATTATTGACAATGTGGCAGGATATGACCGTAGAAAATAATTTTGAAGTACGGGAAGGAGAATTCCAGATAAATGCTAGTTGGACACTTACTGTTAATAGTACAGCATCCAATGCATTTGAAATCGAGGATGGAGGTACACTTACATTATCAGGTAATAAAACAATAGACGTTGCTGGTGGTGTGGAATTTGAGGATGGAAGTCGGGAAAACATCACAGGGGGAACGATTAAATGTGGTGGATCATTAAGGATATTAGCAAATGCATCCTACAATATTACTTTTAGTGGTGGTTTACTTGAAATGGATGGTTCAAGCACTCAATATATCGATGATCAGGATGGCGGTACTTTAGATTTATATAATCTGAAAATCAACAAAAGTAGTGGAACATGCCATATCTATAATGCAGATCTTGATGTAAATGGATATCTCACTATTTCAGCAGGTATTCTTGATTCCGACAATTACGACATCTATGTCTGCGGAAACTGGACAAACAATGTTGGTGATGCAGGTTTTGTAGAAGGAACTCAAACTGTAATTTTCGACGGAGCAGGTGCTGCTGATATACTCACTAATGAAACATTTTATAATCTTCATTTAGACAAAACTTATTCTGCTTATGACGCACTTGAAACAGGTTCCGGTAATGGTAATGGTGTAGATGTAACAGTAACAAATAACTTAAGATTATATGATGGTACTATGGAATTAAATAATCCAACGAACTTAACAATAGGTAATATTTTATGGATTTATGATGGAGCTTCATTAAATGCTAATGACTCAGGAACAATAAACATCTCTGTTGTTGAGGACTGGTTTGATTATAATGCCAGCGAAGGATTCTCTGCCGGTTCTTATTCTGTAGTTACATTCAATGGAACAACACCCGGTGCAATTCAGCAAGTTAGAGAAAATGAATATTTCAATGACATTGTAATTAATTCCTCATCTTCTTATGTTCGTCCTTCAAGTACTGGTCCTACAATATACTGTAAAAATATGAATGTAATTGTTGGGAAATTAAAAGTTGCTTCTTATAAAGTTGTTGTGGATGAAGATATGAATATTTCCAGCACCTTAGAAATGTCCTCTTCTGAAGATAGTTTATTAGTAGATAATGTCACCTGGGAGTCAGGTTCATCCGACCTTGTAACAGATGGCAAGATATTTGTCTCCGGAAACTGGACATTTAATAACGGCACGAGCGCACAACTCGGAACTGTAAATACCGTTTATTTTGATGGTTCACAAAGTCAATTCATCTATTGTATGGATGCAGATGCTGAATTCGGAAATTTAGTAATAGATATGCCGGCAATGGCTACCTGGATTCATTCTTCAAGTACAGAAGATATGCATGTTGCAGGAAATATGACCGTTACTGCTGATGATGCCTTCCAGATTGGAACAAGTAATTTACTTATAGATGGAATATTGGATATCGAAAACAATGGAGTATTATATCTGGAACATGTTGGAGGAACTTTAACCAACAACTCTGATTTTACACTAAATGGAGAATTAAATATAGACGGAGGAGATGCTCTTATTCACGGAGAATTTGAACTTGCTACAACAGGTACATTAATTATCGATGGAGGATCTTTCATCAGTGATGCTCCTTATTCAAGAGATAGAGCCTGGCAATATATTCGTGGGAATTTCAATTTGAGTAATGGCCTGTTTGAAATAACAAATAATAGTCTCAGCTTTGCTTCTACCTGTAATGATAATATTACTGGTGGAACTATCAGGACTGGTTATGCCTTTTCTGCAACACATTCCGGTACTTTTGAACCAAGTGGTGGTGAAGTTGAATTTGTTGGAACTAGCATCGGTAACATTTTTTGTTCAAACGGAAACTATTTCCACGACTTCATCATAAATAAAACTTCAGGAGCAGGTTATCTTCAGACAGATATTACAGTCCAGAACGATGTTACAATTAATTCAGGCGCACTCAATGCGAACGGTTATGATATGTATGTTGGTGGAAACTGGACAAATAATGTCGGAGATTCAGGTTTTGTAGAAGGAACAAGTAGAGTAATATTTAATGGCTCCAGTGGGCATCAATACTGTTCAAATGAAACATTCAACGAATTGGAGATCAATAAACCTTCTGCAGCATTCCGTCTTAACGGAACTACAGTAACTTGCAATTCCTATGACTGGACAAGCGGAGCTTTAGATGTATTATCAGGAACATTTACTGCATTAGACCTCGCTGATATCGGGATTTTTGGAAATTTTTATGTTAACCCTGGTGGAACAATAAATTTACATCAGGATAGCAGTCACTATATTGACCTTAATGGAAGTCTGACCTTTTCAGGAGGAGGTACTATAAATATCTATGGTGGTTTAATGACAAGCTATTGGCCCTTTTATGCTAATGCATCGATTACAATGAGTGGTGGAACACTGGATTTCAAGGATAATGGTATTTATATCAATAATTCTGCTTCTTATACATTAACAGAAAGTATCACAGGTGGCACAATTAGGACTGCATACAGCTTCACAGGAGATCGTACTGATTTTAATCCTGCTGGTGGAATAATAGAGTTATATGGAACAACAGATGCAAGTTTGAGTATGGGGATTGGTAGTAATTTCTATGATGTTCAGATAAATAAAGCTGCAAGTGATAATATAAAAAGAGAATCGAAAAATAAAAAAAGAATAATCCAAGACAGAGATGGATCTGTGATTGAACTTACTCGCTCAAATACGGTTAATGCAGCCAGTGAACTGGATATTAATGGTGACCTTCTGATTGATAATGGGACATTTAATCTTAGTGGATATACAGTTGATGTTGCTAATGATGTACATAACTATGGAGAATTGACAGTTGAAGGTACATTTGAAATTGGTAACGATTTTTATTTATATTCAGGTTCGACTGTTGATCTTTCCGGAACAATTCATTTAGGAACTTATAGTGGAAAGCATGGAATTGCAATTCATTATTCTGGCAGCACTTTCAATCAAACGGGTGGTCATTATTATATTGAGAGTATTCATCTTTACAATGGAAGTCAATTCAACGGAACAGATGGAATAACACACATTTATGTTGATGGTCATGTAGTTAATAATAATATTGAAATCGATGATCCTGATAGTTATTTTTATTATTTTTATGTGGAAACCGGTGCTAATGCTGCACTTTACAACTGTTCCTATGATCTGGAGGTTAATTACACTACTAATTTGTATGGTCCTCTTGATATCAATTCCTATACAATGAATACATTATATTCCAATGTTTATGATGGATGTGAACTCATTATCGATTCCGGAGGAACTGTAAATGTTACAGGTAATGGACCATATTTCCAAAATGGGGGAACATTAACAATGGAAAGCGGTAGTGAACTAAATTGTGAACAACATATCAGGTTCTATTCGGGATCAACAGAAAATGTGTCTGGAGGAGAGATATTTGTTGCTGAAGATTTTTTAGATGCTAATGAAATATTTTCTCCAACAGGTGGTTCAGTCACATTTGATGGAAGTTCTGCGTCATTAATTAACGGGACAATTGCATTTTATGATCTGTACATCGATAAAACCGGTGCAACCGTAACTGCGAATTCTCCCTTAGGTATAACTCATGATCTCGTTATAAATTCCGGTGTCCTCGATCCTGATGTAAATGCGATCGAAGTTGGAGGTAATTGGACAAATAATGTAGGTGCTTCTGGATTTGCAGAAGGAACCCAAACAGTTACTTTCAACGGCAATAACAATGCAGATATTACTACTGATGAGACATTCTATAATTTGACTATCGATAAAACCTCCGGGAGTTATTTTGCTCTGGAAATTATGGATGGAGTTACAATCAATGTTACAAATGACCTGAACATATCTGATGGAACAATTGAAATGAATACAGGTTCAACATTAAATATTGATAATGACTTT
This sequence comes from Candidatus Cloacimonadota bacterium, assembly GCA_023133395.1. GTDB lineage: Bacteria > Cloacimonadota > Cloacimonadia > Cloacimonadales > TCS61 > JACNIV01. The sequence goes on from JAGLWO010000575.1 coordinate 9,133, forward strand.
GTAATTGCTCTTAATGCAGGTTTGAATGCTTTTGGAGATACAGGACTTAATATCTATATTGCAGGAGATTGGACTAATAATAATACTACTTACGATTCCTGGATAGGGTTTTATCCTGGAACTTCCACTGTTACTTTTAATGGTTCTTCAAGTCAGTATGTGAATACTAATTGTCCCGATGAAGATTTTTACAACCTAACTATCGATAAATCAGCAGGTAATTTTTTACCTTCCAATAATATAAAAGTTCTTGGCGATTTGTCTATTGCAGATGGAAGTTGGAGTTATAATTCAGCAGGATTAACTCATTATGTATTTGGAGATTTGTCTATAATGGCTGATGGTTCGTGGAATGACAACACAGGAACAATAATTTTTAAAGGTACATCAGACCAGAC
>JAGLWO010000576.1 GCA_023133395.1 Candidatus Cloacimonadota bacterium
GGGTTGCAATGATGTGACAAACTTCTGCAGGAACACCGCATTCCTCCGCAATGGAAACCCCACTGAAAGGATGACGCAGATATTTTCCGTAAGTTCCTTGAATAGCATTCTCATTTTTATCTAAAACATATTCCAAAAGTTTCCCAACATCACATAAAATTGCTCCTGCAATCAAAACATCCATATTTATTGGTAATTCATCTTTGAAGAATTCTCTCATTTTTAAGCCACTTTCATTAGCAATGTGGACGACTGCTCTTTTGTGATCCATGAACGTTACTTTCAGGTCTGGACCACAGAGTAATGTGAATGGAATTTGCAGTAGGTCTTCAGCAGTAAGAACGCTTCTTTCTAAAGCAAGTTCCCAGGTTTTTGTAACTTTTGCTCGCAAATTATCATCTTTGATCCAGGCTATTTCTGGCCACAACTCGTTTATATTCATTGTTTTCTCCTAAATTTATTCCCAAGCTTGGGCTTGTGAACATAAATTTAAAACTTCCGAAGTTTCAAAAATTTCGGAAGTTTATATATTCTACAAATTCTTAATTATCTCATCTGTCATTTCAGTAGTAGAAGCTGCTCCCTGATCAAGAACTTCCTGACAACCGCGAAGCTTAAGCATATCATAAGCTTGTACTGAACCTTCCTCAATAACCTTTGTAATTGCATTTCTAATTTTTATTGCTTTTTCAGTTTTACCAATATGATCGAGCATCATGCAAGTAGAAAGAATCATGGCAATCGGATTTACAATTGATGGATTTAAGTTTTCATACTTTGGAGCAGAACCATGTGTGGGTTCAAAGATAGCAACTTCATCACCAATATTTGCACTACAGGCAAAACCTAGACCTCCGACAAGACCTGCGAATCCATCGGAAACAATATCACCGAACATATTACCTGCAACTATTACTCCGTAATCCTCGGGGTTCTTTGTGAGCCACATCATTTGAGCATCGATATTCGTATTCCAGAATTCTATTCCCGGATATTCTTCTGCCACCTCTTTTCCTATTGCGAGCATCATCCCTGAAGTCTCGCGAATCACATTCGGTTTTTCACAGACTGTTACAGATTTATAACTGAATTTCTTAGCGTGTTCAAAAGCAGCTCTAATGATTCTTTCAGTATAATGTTTGGAAAAAATTCTGCAGGAAATTGCTAATTCCTCTTTTGGTGAAAATGCAAATTTCTTCATCTTAGGATGAGTATTCAAGGCTGCATAAACATCATCCGGAGGATTTGTCCACTCAACTCCACTGTACAATCCTTCAGTATTCTGACGAAAAATTACAACATTAACATCAGGTTCTTCAATAGTTCTCGCTTTTCCTTTTCTTATAAAATTAAGGGGATTACCTTTGAAAGTTTTGCAGGGACGCATACAGATATAAAGGTCAAAGTGCTGACGTAAACCCACAATAGGACTATAGTAAACATAACCTTTCCCTTGAAGTTCAGACGAAAGTTCTTTTGCTGCTTCTGCTTTTGGTTTGGAAGTTATCGCACCAAAAAGTCCGAGTCTATGCTCGTGCAGTAAATCCAAAGTTCTTTGCGGAAGCGGATTCCCTTCTTTGCACCAAAATTCCCAACCAATATCTGCATGAACATAATCTGCTTCAAAGCCAACTGCATCCAATATCCTGATAGCTTCCGGTAAAACTACTTTCCCAACACCATCACCCGGCATAGTTACGATCGTTCTTTTTGACATTAACTTTCTCCTATCTATTTCAATAATAACATTTTATTTACAATTTCTTTATTCCCTGATTTTAATTTATAGAGATAAACTCCTGATGAAACAGGTTGGTTGTTGTCGTCGTTACCGTTCCAGATAATAGAGAAGGTGTGGGTGGGAGAGGGTGTGACGATGAGAATTTCTTTCACCTTCTGCCCTTTCATATTATAAATTATTATCTTTGCGTTCTTAGCGTTCTCTATGGTGAACTGAATCGTTGTTTCGGGATTGAAGGAATTGGGATAGTTTGAAAGATTAATTTTTGTGTTTGGAACTTCATCTTCTTCTGTACTAACACCATTATTGAAAGTAACCAGCATCGAATCTACAGTTACATTCATGGAAGCATCACGAACAGTAACTTTGAAATAATAATCTCCATCAGGAAAATCCGCAGAATTAAATATTTCATCAGCATCTTCTTCTGTTATGAGCGAATCACCATTTGAATTAGTGATGATGTGATAATATTCTCTCTCAACATAATTCCCAATAGAATAGCAGGT
>JAGLWO010000577.1 GCA_023133395.1 Candidatus Cloacimonadota bacterium
CATCATACTATTCAATGGAATGGTAAAAATGACAACAATCAAAGTGTAGCTAGCGGTGTTTATTTCTATAAAATGAAATCAGCAGGTTGCTCTAGCACAAAAAAGATGATCTTAATGAAGTAATCTTGTTTTGCCCTGATGTAAATCGGGGCAATCTTTTTATATACATCAATATCAGAGAGTTAATTAAAGAATACAAGATTCACTAATAATTTTATTTTAGGCTTTACAAAATTACGTCGTAGATTTCATTTTTGTTCAGGTAAGAATCTTTTCATTAAAATAATTTAGTAAGTTACTTAAAACGTTTAACTTTCAACAGGAGGGGGTATGATGAAAGTTATACTTTTATTTATATTTTTTCTATTTATCACAGCTTTATTTTCCCAGGTTCCTGATTACGAATTTATTACCGAACCAACTGAAATTATGATGAACTATTTTGATTACATGCCCGGAAGTTATTGTGGAATTCCCATACAGGTTCAGCCGGAGATTTCCCAGCCAAATGGTTATCCTGCAGGTGGAGTTTATATTGTTTTTCATGCAAGAGAAACTGCACAAGCTACAAGACGAGAATACTGGGTATATTTTGATGCAGAAGGAAATTTAATTGATTGTGCAACTATTGGAATAACTGATTTTCATGAAGGCTATGCCGGAATAGATATTGATCCTGTAACAGGTGACCCATTTGTAGTATGGCACGCTGATGTTGTGCCTGCTACTGTGGATTTAGAAGTTGTTGGAACCTATGATTTATTTCATGAATTTGGAACTCCGGGAAACTGGAGAGAACATTTTACTGTCATTAATGATACTATTCCCTCTCCAAATATGCCAATGGACGAATTTATCTGGCCCTATGTTCATATCGGACCATCTCCCGACCTTGAAAAGAGAAGAGTTTATGTTATTGCCAATAATAATTTTTCACCCATCGGAACTCCGTCGGAAAATGTTCTTATCTGTCATGCTGACTTTGATGAAGAGGACTTAACAAATCAATCTACTCTTGATTGGACATATAATACAATTCCATTATTAGATGAATGGAATCAGAGTATTCCTGAGTGGATCAGACCCCATCTTTCCATGTGTGTTTCCGATGATGGCAGGGTAGCACTTATTGGATATACCAATAGGGAAGAAGGCACTGATTCACTGGTCGTTTTCCTGAATACAAACTTTGGAACAGGAGATTTCGATTATTATTCTACTGATGCTCATTTCGAGGTCTGGGACCCCTGGAACGGAACGGATCTGTTATATTTCACACCATATTTATGTAATCATCAAAATAGCTTATTTTACGACGAAAATACCAAGATATCTTTCCTTGGAAATATGAATCTAATGATCGAGGGAGGTTCCTGGTATCCTGATCTGAATCTGATGTATCCTAAAGTATATACATTCGATCTTCAAACCCAGGAATTCAGTTTTTATGATCTTTATTTAGAAGGAGCCGATCCTTCGGATAATAGCCCCATGATCCCATGGGATTATAATGAGGATGGTATTGTTGATTCCTTGGGGCCAAATGGAGAAATCTTATACGTAGAAGGATGGCCGATTTATAATTATGATTCTGATATGGCATATCACGAAAATAATTTCAAAATTACTAAAAATGAAGAAAAAGGCTGGCTGACAGTAGTGTGGGGCGATGGTTTGAAATGCAGAAAAGCCTATCAGGGAGTACTCGGTTATGCCCAATGGGAAGATAATCCCGAAATTGCAATATGTGTATCAGGAGATAATGGTGTCAGCTGGTCACAGCCGATTTTTTTAAATGCCCTGGAAACACCTGAACTGGCGGATATGATCCCGGTATATGTTTACCCGGGTGATAAAATCGAAGACCTGGACAACAATCACGGCAAACTACATCTTTTCTTTTTGAATGATTATGAGTATGGTCCGTATGGTCAAGGTGGGATCAATCCCGGTGGAATGCAGATATATTGTGCCCTCGATATAGATTTTGGACCTTTTGTTTCTATAGAAGATAAAACTGTCCCACAGTTTTCGTATGAACTTTATAATTATCCCAATCCATTCAATCCGGAAACAACGATCAGTTTTTCTGTAACACAAACGTCCTCGTTTGTGACACTTGAAATCTACAACATCAAAGGTCAGAAAGTAAAAACCCTTGTTAACGAAGTTCTTCCCGCAGGAAAATATTCTACTATCTGGAATGGCAGAGATTCCAATGGCAATCGAGTTAGTTCAGGAATTTACTTCTACAAATTGTGCTTACATCACGATTCATCGGGAAAAGCAGGTGATTACCAGAAAGTTAAGAAGATGATTTTATTAAAGTAGGGTGTGCACTGTTTACCATTTTGGAGGTTAAGATGAGAAAGTTATTAATTATTTCAATTGTAATATTTTTAGTTTCAATCATATATGCCAATGATTTTATGAGACCCATGAATGACAAAATTCCTTTGGAACTTCCAAAAAATATAGGGAAATCATATTTTGGTTCAAGAGAAGTTCCAGATTATGAATTCGTTACCGAACCAACAGAAATTATGATGAATTATTATGATTATATGCCAGGTAGTTATTGGAGTATTCCAGCTATGATTCAACCACCTATTTCCCAACCAAATGGAATTGAAGCTGGTGGTGTTTATATCCTTTTCCATGCCAGGGAAACTGCAACATCACTTAGAGAAATATATTGCTCCTATTTTGATTCTGATGGTTATTTAGTTTCATGTACAAATATCAGTTCAGGAGAATATGCAGGTTATGGTGGGATTGATATTGATCCGGTAACTGCTGACCCAATAGTAGTCTGGCGTACATCGTTAGGTATAGTTGGTTCATTTTATACTTATCATCTTGGTGGTGGAATGAATCCATGGGTTACTCCATTTATCATAATTGATAGTGATTTTTATATAAATAACCCTGATGATTTATTTGTTTGGCCTTATATTCATATTGGTCCCTCACCTTATCCTGATAAAAGAAGGGCTTATGTTATAGCTCATAATGCTTATTCTCCAGGAGCTTATTGTGGTATGAATGTTGTCATTGCATATGCTGATTTTAACGTTGATGATTTGAATAGTCCATCTATTGGTAACTGGACATATACCAGTATTCCTCTTTTGGATCAATGGAATTTAGGTATTCCGGAAGGGGTCATATCTCGTCTTTCTATGACAGTTTCCGATGATGGTAAAGTTGCTTTGATGGGATACACACATCAGGACTCAATTATTGTTTTTTATAATGATAATTATGGAGAAGATGATTACGAATATTTTTCAGAATATTACCAATTTGATATATGGAATCCTCAGAATCTGGATGGTTCGTATTATTTTGAAGAGGGAGGAGTTCCATATACGCTTTACTGGTCATTTATGCACAGCCATCATATGAATTCAATCTTTTCAGACGGATCGAACAAAATCAATTTCTGTGGTTCATTTGGACTACAATGTTATGAAGGATGGTATTTCCCATTCTGGATTTATCCCAAAACCTTCCAGTTTGATATAGATACCCAGGAATTCAGTTTCAACGATCTTTACATTACCGGGCTGGATCCGGATGATAACATTCCAATGGTTCCCTGGGATTTGAATGAAGATGGTGTGGTTGATTCATATGATCCTCAGGGAAATGTAGAACACATTCATGGTTGGCCTATCTATTTTTGGGATACTAATGTAGCTTTCCATGAAAATAATTTTAAAACAACTTCAAATGAAGACGGAAGCTGGCTGGTAAATATTTGGCAGGATGGATTAAAGAGCAAATACTATAATGATTGGGGTGATGACGATTATATTGACTGGGCAGAGATAGCAGAAGTTATGATCTCAATATCCAACGATGGTGGTGCAACCTGGTCTGAACCGATTATTATGAATTCTTTGGTTGGTGATGAGAACTATGTTACTCAATTTGACGGGATGCATCCATGTTACATCTATCCTAGTGATGAAATTGAAGACCTTGGTGGTAATTGGGGATTGGTACACCTCTTCTTCCTGAATGACTACAGCTTTGGTTCATGGGAACATGGATTTGGTACAAACGATGGTGGTATGATGCATTATGCTTCTATCAAAATTAATTTTGAGTACGTTTCTACAGATGATGATACAATCACTCCTGCTGTTGCTCAACTTTCACAAAACTACCCCAATCCATTCAACCCAGCCACAACAATTGCTTACAGCTTAAATGAAGCGGGTAAAGTTTCAATTGAAGTTTATAACATCAAAGGTCAAAAAGTAAAAGAACTTCTCATCGTCACGCCCTCTCCCGATCACACTCTCACGGTAACCTGGGACGGAACAGATGAAAATAACCAGCCTGTTTCAAGCGGCGTTTATCTTTATAAACTATCGATAGACGGCAAAACAAAAGCAGTAAGAAAAATGATGATGATAAAATAAACTTGAGAAACTTGAGTTAAGTTGGCTTTTACCAATCTTGACTTAAGCTGTTTACGTTCAACTTAACACAAGATCTTTCAGACTTGTGCCAGGTCTCAAATAAGATGTTGCTGACGGAGAGGTCTTAACCTTCAGTCTTCGCTGAAGCTTTGCCGGACAAGTCGGAACGGTTAAAAGTATAGGGACATTTGTTACTAATGTAAGTGATAGGAGAGAATCAAATGAAAAAGAATCTGATCGTTTTATTATTTTGTTTTGCAACGATATTATGTGCTCAAAACATTGATTGGAGTTGGGTAGAGGCAGCGGGTGGTGAAATGAATGATGCAGGAAGCAGTGTTGCTGTAACGGATGAATTCATCTATCTTACAGGCTCGTTCAAGTTAAGCTCGATGTTTGGAAATACAGAGCTGGTTAGCAATGGTAATTTTGATGTTTTTGTAGCAAAAATGGATTTAGCTGGAAACTGGATTTGGGCTGTTTCGGCAGGCGGAATGGGTTTTGACAGGAGTTATGATATTGTCTTGGATAACGAAGATAATGTGTATGTGATTGGCAGGTTCAGCAACGAAGTTGATTTTGGATCAGACCATCTGGTAAGTGAAGGTTATACAGATATTTTCATTGCAAAGTTAGATTCCGATGGTAACTGGTTATGGGCAAAACAAGCAGGTGGAAATAGTCACGATTTTGTGAATTCGATCGCTCTTGATTCTGATGAAAATATTTATATTACCGGAAGTTTTTGGGAAACAGCTACATTTGGTGATTCGACATTCACGAGCAGTGGTGCAGATGATATTTTCATATCGAAATTAGACGCTAATGGAGAATGGTTATGGGCACAACATTGCAGTGGAGATTTTGGTGATGCTGGAACAGCTTTATGTATAGATCAGGATAATAATATTTACTTCACCGGAGAATTTAATGGCCCAACTAATTTTGGTTCATTTGTGCTCTATGGTGATGGTTGGAATGATATGTTTGTTGCCAAACTCGATCAAGACGGTGACTGGTTGATGCTATTAGAAGTAATTAGTAGTACAACTTCTACAGTAATACCTAAATCAATCTGCCTGGATTCGAATAATTCAGTTTCTATAACGGGAGAGTTTAACGAATCACTTTATTTTGGTTTACCGGCATTGACTCTTACGACTAATGGCATTCAAGATATTTTTGTAGCTAAATTAAATTCTGAATTTATGTGGGATTGGACTACGAGTGCCGGTGGAAGTGGTGATGATTGCGGCAATTCCATCGAATGGGATTCGGATGGAAATATCTGGTTAACAGGTCATTTTTCGGAAATCGCAGAATTTGGAAATGAGCAATTAGAAAGTCTGGGAGAGACGGATATCTTCGTTTCAGTTTTAGATTTTGAGGGTGAATGGGTGCATTCTGAACAAGCCGGAGGTATCGGGGAAGATATTGGAAATGCAATAGATTTGAATACCCGGAATGAAGTAGTTATTATCGGCTACTTCAGTGAAACTGCATCATTTGGTGGATCCTCGGTTACCAGTAACGGTGATGATGATATCTTTGTGACTATGATCAATCAACAAACATCCGCCCATGAATTATTAATTTGTTCGGACATTGACTTATCCAGCTTTCCCAACCCCTTCAACCCAGCCACAACAATCAGCTATCAACTCTCAGCAGACAGCCCGGTTGAACTCTCAATTTACAATATCAAAGGACAGAAAGTAAAAACCCTTGTTAACGAAGTTCTTCCCGCAGGAAAATATTCTACTATCTGGAATGGCAGAGATTCCAATGGCAATCGAGTTAGTTCAGGAATTTACTTCTATAAATTATTAATTGACAGAAAAACAAAAGTTGTTAAAAAAATGATGTTGATTAAGTGATAAATTAAGAGTTTAAAATAATTTGACTAACAGAAAAAGTTTAATTTTATTGCTTAAGTAAAATAAAGAAATGGAGGGAAAAATGAAAAAACTTTTAGTTTTAGTTGTGCTGACAGTGTTTATTGCCACTCTGTATGCAGACTTAATGGTCCCAACAGGTAAGACTCCATTGAATATCGAAAGTTTTAAACGCACTATCAAAGTTCACACCAGTGTTTCTCGCGAAGCTCCGGAATACGAATTCGTCACCGATCCAGTTAATCTTGTCACAAACTTCTATGATTACATGCCTGGCAGTTACAACAGCACACCTGTTCGTGTTCAGCCGGATGATGAAGGTGGAGGGACTTACATCACTTTCCACGCCAGAGAAAATGCTTATTCAACAAGAAGAGTATACTATGCTTATATCGAATCAGATGGTTCTCTATTCGGCTGCGAAACTATCGGAACTGATGACCTTTATGAAGGTTACAGTGGAATTGATATTGATCCTGTAACAGGTGACCCATTTGTAGTATGGCATGTTAATGTGGTGCCTGCTACTGTGGATTTAGAGGTGGTTGGAACCTATGATTTATTTCATGTCATGGTAACTCCGGGACTGTGGAGAACACCTTTTATTATAATCGAAGATTCTACACCATCACCAAATGCACCTAATGATGAATTTATCTGGCCCTATGTTCATATTGGTCCATCACCTGACCCGGATAAGAGAAGGGTTTATGTGGTGGGAAATAATAGCTTTTCACCAGGATCCCCATCGGAAAATATCTTGATCGGTTATGCTGATTTTAATGTAGATGATTTCAATGCTCTATCTACCCTTGATTGGACATATCGTACTATTCCATTATTAGATGAGTGGAATCAGAGTATTCCGGAATGGATTCGTCCATTCCATTCATTTGATGTTTCAAAAACAGATGGTAAGGTTGCATTATTTGGTTATAATTCAAACGATGAAATATATGTATTTCTTAATGACAACTATGGTGAAGGAACTTTTGAGTTCATTCCATTAAATTATCAATTTGATGTCTGGAATCCTCAGAATCTGGATGGTTCGTATTATTTTGAAAATCAAGGAATTCCATATACTCTTTACTGGTCATTTATTTGTTCTCATCATATGAATTCAATTTTCACAGATGGAACTAATAAACTTAATTTTAGCGGAAGCTTTGGTTTACAATGTTATGAAGGGTTTTATTGGCCATTCTGGCTTTACCCCAAAGCTTTACAGTATGATCTCAATACCCAGGAATTCAGCTTCCATGATCTTTACATTACCGGGGCAAATCCGGATGATAACATTCCAATGGTTCCCTGGGATCTTGATGAAGATGGTGTGGTTGATTCATGGGATCCTCAAGGAAATGTAGTTTCTGTTCATGGTTGGCCTATCTATTTCTGGGCTACTGATGTTGCTTTCCAAGAAAACAATATGAAGATTGCTTCAAATGAGGATAATGGCTGGCTGGTAAATATCTGGCAGGATGGGTTAAAGAGCAAATACTACAACGATTGGGGTGATCCTGATTATATTGACTGGGCAGAGATAGCAGAAGTTATGATTTCGATTTCCAGTGATGGTGGTGCTACTTGGTCTGAACCGATCATTATGAATTCTTTAGTTGGTGATGAGAATTATGTTACTCAGCTTGATGGAATGCATCCCTGTTACTTATATCCCGGTGACGAGATCGAAGACCTTGGTGATGGTTGGGGCTTAATACACCTCTTCTTCCTTGATGACTACAGCTATGGTTCATGGCTTCACGGATATGGTATGAATTCAGGTGGAATGATGGAATATGCTTCCATTAAAATTAATTTTGGACCTCCAATTATACCGGGTTATATTGAAGGAACAGTTACTCTTATTGGTGGCACAGGAAATGTGGAAGATGTTTTAGTTACTGCTGGAAATACATCAACAAATCCGACTGCGTCCGGATTCTACTCAATTGAAATAAATCCTGGAACATATGTCGTTACCGCAAGTATAGAATATTATGAGACTGCTTATGTTTATGATGTAATTGTGGAAGAAGGACAAACGACCAGCGGAATAGATCTAACACTTACATATATTCCACCAACCTTCGATCCACCTCAAAATGTGACAGTAGACGAAGAAACTGGTACAGTGAGTTGGGATTCCCCAGTCATTCAAGACATTATCGCTTCTCGACTATCTTCCGAACAATATAC
>JAGLWO010000578.1 GCA_023133395.1 Candidatus Cloacimonadota bacterium
GTGGAAATTTCAGCGGGTAGATTTTTATCTTACCTGGCTTTTGGTGCTGTCGCCGGTTATACCGGTGCTCAGATCGGTTCGATCGATCGGGAATTATTTACTTCCATTGCTTATATTCTGTTGTCTGCTTATCTGGTTCTTTCGGCAGTGCGTACCAGGAAAAAAGAAAAAAAATGTCACATTCCCGGGATGACCCGTTTTACAAAAAGTGCATTTCTTTTAGGAGTTCTCACGGGCATCAGTTTCTGTCCTGCATTTCTTATTGCTCTTTCCAAAGCGGTAAATCTGGGTGGTGCTTTCAGCGGGATGATGCTGTTTCTGGGCTTCTTCATTGGTACTTCCGTTTTCCTGTTGCCGCTTGCCTTTGTAGGTCAACTTTCCAAGATCACAAAAATGAAATTGATTGCCCAATTCGCTTCTATTTTTATTGCTGTGTGGTTCACGTTCAGTGGGGTGAAAGGATTGGTTCACATTTATGAACATAAAAGGCTGGAAAAAATACCATCCCGCATTGTGGAAGCGTTTCATCCCCATAAACCTTTGGTTGTTTTTTCTTCGGAAGAGAATATGAAATATTTTTCAGCAGTTAGAGATTCGTCTGCTATTTATCACAATAATAAAGTGCATTTCCTACTGTATGATGACGCAGCGGTAGATACTCTAAATACATCCGATTATGTTCTTTTTGTAGATTCCAGTCTGCTGGAAGATAAGACAATTGAAAAGCAGTTAGAAAAATACGATTATTTCTTTATCGAGAATGGCTATCCCATTTCCCGGATGTTGAACTTCTTAAAAATTTATACATTCAAAACACACAAACAGGTTCACTGGGAATTTAAAATAGAGAAATAAGTTTTTTATTAAGTAATCAACATTTATTTGAACTTTTGAAAAAAAATAATTTGACAAAAATCACCCATAATTATTTTTACATACCGAACGGTCGGTATTTATTAGTGAATCCTTTTATAAAGGAGGTTTTATGGGTTCAAAAGAAAATATTTTAAAGGCGGCATTACGGGTTTTCCTGGAAAAAGGTTACGATCGAACAACAGTCAATGATGTTGCAAAAGAATCCAAATTTACTAAGGGTGGACTTTATCATCATTTCCGAAATAAAGAACACCTTTTCGTTGAAACTATAAATTTTTTATTCAATGAATTTGAAAGATGGGAAACTGAGATTTATACAAAATCTCTCAGCTTTAAAGAAATCTTGAGGATATATTTCTTATCACTTGGCGAGGTTATTAATTTCATTAAACAAGTTGCAGAAACTGATAAATTGGAAGAATACAATTTCTATGAACTTTTAATGAGTGCCTTTCTAAGATTTCCTGAACTTAAGGAAAGGCATCGAGAAGAACATGAAAGAAATTCAGAAGCATTCATTAAAATTATGGTTGATGCTCAGAAAAAGAAAATCATCCAGGATGACCTCGATCCGCAGACATTCGCTTTTATGGTGAATGCATTGGGAGAAGGAACAATGATCTATCATCTGATAAATGAAAAAATAGATTTAAAAGAAATGGGAGAGAAAATTTTCCAGACAGTCTGGAACAGTATAAAGATATGAGCCACTAAGGACGCTAAGGAGCACAAAGGCAATTAAAGAAAAAACTTAGTGTTTATTCGTGTTCTTCGCGGCTAAAAAAGATATGAGGTAAAAATGAAAAAGGTAATATTAACATTTATTCTAACGTTAATGATTTTTGCACTTTCAGCGATTACGCTGGAAGAAGGCATAGAACTGGCAAAAAAGAATAACAAAGAACTATTAGCAGAGAAAAGTGCTTTCAAATCTGCCGATTGGAGTAAAAAAAATGCTCTTACGAATTTCTTACCCAAAGCATCGTTCAATTCCACCATGGTGCGCATCGATGATGATACTTATGATGAAGCAATGCAGGTAATTAATGTTCCGGTAATAGGAATGAATGGGTTTCCCACCGGTGATTACATTCCGTTTTCATCTGCCTATATGGGACCCGGTTTCTATAGAACCACTTATACAAACGATATCACAGTTCAGCAATCTATCTTCAATGGCGGGAAAGTTATATTGGGTTACCAGTTAGCAGGATTGGCAAAAAAGCAGGCTTACCTTGCTTTGCAAAGTAAAGAGAAAGATGTGTCTTATGCGATAGCTTCCACATATTTCGGAATTCTGAAATTGCAAGACTTGCAAACTCTTTCTCAAAAAAGCCTGGAGTCAACTCTTTCTCATCTGGAAAGTGTTCAGAAGAACTATGATGTGGAAACTGCAAAAAAATCAGATGTCCTGCAATGGCAGGTTAAACAAAAAAATGATGAAACT
>JAGLWO010000579.1 GCA_023133395.1 Candidatus Cloacimonadota bacterium
CCTTTAATAAAGGATGAAGCTCCTTCCTTAATTGGAATCACAAACCTGCCATCGCGCTGGGTTACAATCTTATCATGAAGATAATTACTCAATGATAACTTTTCAATTTTTTGATTTAAAACACCAATAACATTTTGTCGCAATTGTTTTTTTCTACGACGAATAGATTTAAGTTCAGAGGAAGCTGTATCCTTCACATTTCCTTCCGAATCAAATATCTCCAGGTAACGCCTTTCAAGTTTCTCAAGAGGAACAATTTTCTTAATAAGCTCCAAATATTCTGGATAATCTTCCAAATCTTTGACATTATCAGAAATTTTATTCGCAGTAGAAATGTTATAATACAATTTCCTAAATTCTTCGAAATTATAGGTTTGATGTTTTAACTCTTGAAGTAGCTTGCTTACATTAGAAACATTTTCAAAATTAAAGGTAATACCATTTTTCAGTAAGCTTTGAAGTTCGAATGTCAAATCAAGTCTATAAACAATCTCCTTTCTATCCTTAAGAGGACAAAGTGAATCTACCAACTCCCTGCCAAGGTCTGAATGACATTCATCTGCTAAGATGCTCTTGATCTTATTGTATTCTAGTTGTTCAAAATAATTCATTTATTTATAAGTTTGTCTTTGAATTTCTCTTCCACATCTTCCGTTTTTTCTGCAATGCTCTTTTCTACCTTATTCATTTGTTCCTGGAACGGTTTTTTGATATCTTTTATCTCCGGATATCTGGACTCGAGTTTATCAGTGATGGTTCTCACTGTAGTTACTATTTTGGAATCTGAAGTAAATTCACGGATACTCTTTTCAAAAGGTGAGATATTCAGAACAATCAAAATTATTGCGATGATGAGTGTACCGCAAAAAAGACCAAAAAGTACTCCCAGAAGTTTATTAAGCCAGTTAAGATTAAGGAATTCGATGATAGAATGCAAAATATAAATCACAAGCTTTGAAATCAAGATTATAATAATTGCTATCAGGATATAAGAAGAAATAACAGCTAGAATTTCACCAAAACCGAGTTTTACTATCAGCATTCCTTTAAAAAGATGACCGGTTTTGGCAATTACAATTACAATTACCACTAAACCTAATAAGCTAATAACACTTTTGATAAAACCTTTTCTAAAACCGTTAAATATCAATATAAGAAGGAAGACACAAAGAATAATATCCAGAATATTCATTTCATTTCCTTTGTTGAAGGTTATCTATAATTTTTT
>JAGLWO010000058.1 GCA_023133395.1 Candidatus Cloacimonadota bacterium
TGAAAGGAATAACAGTTGTTGGAACCGGAGATTTTACTCATCCAGGTTGGATAAAAGAACTTAAAGAAAAACTTGAACCTGCTGAACAAGGACTTTTCAGACTGAAAAAGGAATTTGTTTTATCAAATTTATCGGAAAACAAAGTCCGCTTCATTCTCACATCTGAAATAAGTAATATTTATAAAAAATGGGAAAAGGTTAGAAAAGTTCACAACGTAATTTTCGCTCCAGATTTTGAAACAGTTGAAAAAATCCAGCAGTCGCTCATTAATATTGGTGGAAACATAACTTCAGATGGACGACCGATTTTGGGACTGGATTCAAAAGACCTGCTGGAAATAGCTTTGAACGCTTCTGAAAATATTCTCTTTGTTCCCGCTCACATCTGGACTCCCTGGTTTTCTGTTCTGGGTGATAAATCCGGTTTTAATTCCATCGAGGAATGTTTTGAAGATCTATCAGAACATATTTATGTTGTGGAAACAGGGTTATCATCAGATCCACCTATGAACTGGATTTGTAGCTTCCTGGATAAATATATGCTCACTTCCAATTCTGATGCTCATTCACCTGAAAAGTTAGGTAGAAATGCCAATATTTTCAATACAGAACTTTCCTATAATTCGATTGTAAATGCTCTGAAATCTGGAAATCCTGAGCAATGTCTCGGAACTATCGACCTCTTTCCACAGGAAGGAAAATATCATTATGACGGTCATAGGAAATGCGGCATTCTCTGGGATCCGGTTGAAACTTTAAAGCATAACAGAATCTGCCCTGAATGCGGGAAAAAAGTTACTGTAGGTGTTATGAATCGTGTTGTCCAGCTATCAGATAGAGAAAATTTTAAAGAAAGGAGAAACCGTCTTCCGTTTTATTCAATCATTCCTTTAAAGGAGATTCTATCAGAAATTTTAGGTAGTGGACCAAATTCCAAAAAGATTGATAAAGAATATTATTCACTTCTGAAAAATATTGGTTCTGAACTCGATATTCTTCTAAATATCCCAATCGATGAAATTAAAAGAAACGGATCTGATATCCTCTCTGAAGCTATCAAGAGAATGCGAAAAGGGGAAATCTACATTAAAGAAGGTTTTGATGGAGAATTTGGTGTAATCAAGGTTTTCCAGGAGGGAGAAATACAGTCATTTGATGATACATTATTCGATGATTTTGTTCAGATAAAACCTCCTCCAAAAAGAAAGCTCATTAACTTTGACCTGGAAGAATACAGAAGATTACAAAATATGCAAAATGAACAGCAATCAAAATACATGGAAATTAAGAAAAAAGTGATGTCTGAAAAACAAGACCTTTTAAGTAACCTGAATCCTGAACAGAAAAAAGCAGTTGAACACACGAGAGGACCTGCATTGATCATTGCTGGACCAGGAACAGGAAAAACCCGCGTGATTGCAGTTCGTATCGAAAATCTTATCAAAAACAAAAAGGTAAATCCTCAAAATATTCTTGCAGTAACTTTCACCAACAAAGCAGCAAACGAGATGAAAGAACGCTTGGAACTTCTTCTCGACAAAGAAATTATTTCAAGACTTCAGGTTAGCACTTTTCACGCTTTTGGATATAGTATTATCAACGAATATCTTAATAACACAGGTAGAAAGAAAAACTTCTCAATTATCAATGAAAATGACAAAAGAATAATTCTTCAGTTGAAGTTCGGATGTGATAAAAAGCAGGTTAAGAAAATCTCCGATTCCATAACAAAAGCTAAACAAAACTTGAAAACTTACGATGAAACTAATGAAAAAGAAATTTCTGAAATTTTTAAAAAGTATGAAGAAATCTTAAAGGAACAAAACCTTTTTGACCTGGATGATTTGATCTACCAACCTGTTAAAATTTTTAAAAAACATCCAGAAATACTCGCTCATTACAGGAAAAGATATCAATGGATAATGATAGATGAATACCAGGATATTAATTTTGCTCAATACCAAATGATTTGCAAATTAATGCCGGAAAATGATTCCAATCTTTGTGTTATCGGTGATCCAGATCAGGGGATTTACGGATTTCGAGGAGCTGATGTTAAGTTCATAAATAAGTTTATTGATGATTACCCAAAAGCAGTGACTTATCAATTGAAAAAGAGCTATCGCTGTCCTGAAAATGTTCTTAAGGCATCCATGAATGTTATCCAAAAAGATTCAGAACAAAGATTTATGGAAGGCGTTGAATCCGGTCTTAAAGTAAAAATCTCAGAAAATAACTCAGATAAAAGTGAGGCAGAATATGTTGCTAGAACCATCGAAAGAATGATGGGGGGTTTAAGATTCTTCTCGATGGACAGTCAGATCACAGAAGGTAATGAAGATGCAGAAATCAAAAGTCTTTCCGATTTTGTTGTTCTCTGCAGGATCAAGAACCAGATGAAAGCTTTAGAAAAAGCGTTCAAAGATCACAGCATCCCTTATCAGAAAATTGGAACAGAATCGCTTTTTAACCAGGAACCGATTAAATCAATTATTGAAATAATCAATTTCTTAAGAAATCATGACCAAACATATTTGAAAGAGAAATTGCTTAAAAAATCGAAAAGTATAGATATTGAAAAACTGAAAGAAAGGACTTCAAATAAATCATTGAAAGAAGCAATTCTTGAAATTATTGATTATTATTTTAAAGAAGAAAAGGAAAAAGAAGATATTACAAAATTGATCGCATTTGCTGAAAACTTCGGAAATAATACAGATGAATTCCTGAAAAATATTGCTCTGGGAACAGAAGTCGATGTTTTCCAACAGAACCTGGAAAAGGTAACTTTGATGACACTTCACGCTGCCAAAGGTCTTGAATTTCAGTGTGTTTTCATTGTTGGTTGCGAGAATGGTTTGCTACCATATTCCCTTTTTGAGAGCCAGGTTTCGGATT
>JAGLWO010000580.1 GCA_023133395.1 Candidatus Cloacimonadota bacterium
CGACCTAATCCAATTTTTCCAGTTGTAACTAATCCGGTATTTATTCCAATCCTTACTCCCAATTCAAAATTACGGTATTTCAACATCTCATTTATCTGTTTCAATTTATTAAGTATTTCCAGACCACTGCGGATTGCTCTCTCAGTATCAGTCTCAGAAGTTTGCTTACTTCCGAAAAGTGCCATTATTAAGTCACCTTCGTATTTATCTATGTAACCTCCGTATTTAAGGATTACATTTGTAAATACTTTGAAAATCTTATCGATTATCCGTTTAACTTTCTCAGGATGCAATTTTTCGCTCATTTTAGTAAAACCTTTTAGATCAAGGAAAAAGATAGATACAATCCTATTTTCACCCTCTTCGAGTTTTACAGTTTTCTCTTTTACAGGGCTAATTATCTGAGAAAGTTTATCGAGATTATCAGCGAGTATGTTTTGCCATTCTTGTTCCAGAATAAACTCCTCCTAGTTTCTTATTATCAATTATATCTTCAAATATTAATGTATCATCCGTATTATTTAAAATAATGTTAGATATCTCTATAAATCCAGCATACCTATACCGAGATTAAACTGGATAGTGAACCTGGGTCTATAATCCTTCTTAGCATAGATTTCACCTGTAAGACATGCACCCAGAAGTGCAACGATTTCAAAGTAAGTTCCGGCTTTTAAATTATTTGAGAATGATGTGTAATTTTCTCCTGAATAGAAAGTGAATTTATCTTTTATAAAGTGTTTAATTCTGGGATTAACCTGATATATTATTTCCGAACCGAGGTTGGCAAAGGTTATAATATCTGGTTTAAGTTCTTGGAAAAGTGATAGCCAGGGAGTTATCAGAAATGGAGTGCGTTGATAGGATTCTCTATAAGTAAGTGAAACTCTTAGGGGCTTATCTTCTTCTTCCTCTTCTTCATCACCGGTAACTCCCAAATAGATTGTTTCACCTGTTGTGAAATTATAATTGATACCGAGCCTTGTATCCGAACCGGTTTCCATGTATTCATGTGATATTTCGATCGATTTGATAAGTGAGAGAAATACAGCTCGTGATGGAAATTCCTTTAATATTTCCAGTTCCTGAAGCTTTTTTAAAGCCAGGTCTGTTTCTTTGTAACCTTGCCATCTATTCTTTAAAATAGTCATCAGGATTTTAATTTCTTCCATTGTGATTTCTCTTGTAAGAAGGTCGTTTTTTTCTAATATTTTTAGGAAATCTCCAACACGATGATACTCGGCAGAGGGGTATATTTTGCCAAAACCTATTCCAGTAAATATTGCGATAGTCGGTTCAATTAATGTGTCCTGGTTGACAAGGAACTTTACTTGGGGTTCGGCAAAGATAAATATCGGTTTTTTTAATATTTCTAAATTCAAATATTTGTCGAATGTTATTTTCCCGAGGTCAGATTCGGGTCCGGCATCACCTGTTACGTTCAGTTCAACCCGGTACTCCTCAATACGGAATTCTATAGTTGCAGGGATATTATGTTCCAGGTCTGCTTCAAATTTCGATGATATTACAAAACTACGGTTGAAATTCCTCCAGATAGCTCCAAGATGATAATTACCGTAACCACTACTGTGATTGATCTGACCACCAAAATAAACATTAGCATTAATTCCATAACCCAAATCTGAGAGTTTGGAAAAATCAGTTAATTTTATTTTATTGTATTCCGATTCTGCTTGAAGAAGATTCTTGTCAGCTTCCCTGGAAAGAAATGGTAAGGGTATGGGGAAAGAAAATACCATTACAGTAATAGATAAAATTAGAAAAACTAATACAATTCGCCTCATACTGTTCCTCCTCAATAAGCTTCCTGAGTAACTTTAATGGATGAGTTACTCTTTCAATGTGAACAGAATAATTGCGTTAAATTATTAATGCTTGATTAAATTATCTCGATTAAAGCGCTTACTATTGTATTTTTGGTGGGATCTAATAAAAATACCCTGAAAAAACCTTTATCTTCAAAATAGATATCATTGAAATACATATAATCCATATCAGGTTCTACAGTAAATTCCTCATCCATGTGATATTCAAAAGTATTGTTCCTGGGATTGTATTTATCAAGCTGGACATAAACTTTGGTGTAGTAAATTGGCGCAGCTAAGAGCACCATTACTGTCAAATTTCCGGAGTAAAATCTATCTCCGACATTTATTTCACCAAGTTCGGTATCATATCTTTCACAGAAATAAAGTATATCACAGGATTGTGCAGAAAGAGAAGTAAATATTGTAAATAGTAAGATTCCGGAAATAATGATCACTATTTTTTTCATAAAACCTCCCAAAAAAATAATTAAATTGAAATCGCTACAGTCATATTATTTATCATCAAATTAATAATCAATGTAACTATTACAGGACTATCAATTTATAATTTCAACTGAGATATTACCGGTTTGTAAATGAACAGTTAATGAAATTTCAACAGGATTTCCATTGTAAAATTCATTACCTGTAGCAACAATTTTTAAGTTATTGTTACCGGCATTACTTAATACATAACTGCCATTTGATGTATATAGAGTGTTCGATGAAGAATTGTAGTTATATCCAATATAACTGCCAAGATCATCTATAACCGCAGTATTCAGATTCACCTGACCACCTCCACCCTGAGAAACAGGTGTTCTCCACCAGGCTAAAGCTATAGTAGCGAAGTTGTTCGCATCTGCAATACACGCATGACGATTGGATTTGATAGCATTCTGATTGAACATTGTCATTCCAACTGCTATTGCAATTCCAACTATGATAACGGTAATTACTATCAATAAAACTTGTTGGGTTCCCATAATTTACATCCTTTAGATTCTTTTTTCTGTTTCTATATTAAAAAAATGAGCTTTTTTCATATCGAAAGTTATTTTGATATTTTCATCAATTTTTGGAAAAACCTTCGGGTCGAACCTGGCAGTAATTTTAATATTTTCTATTTTTAAGAACACTATAAATTCGTTTCCCATGGGTTCGACCACTTCACAGAGAGCTTCCACTTGTTGTGGAAATTCAGCCATCTGGTCAAATTCAGCATCATATATGTCCTCAGGACGGATTCCCATTATAACATTGGTATTGATATATTTTTTTAGTTTCTCAGGCTCCAGAACTTCTACTTTGAAATTACCTGCATCAAAATGTGTTTCCCCTTTTTCTTCTACTATTTTACCCTTAAGTTGATTTATTGACGGACTGCCTACAAAACCGGCAACAAAGAGATTATGTGGGTTGTTATAAATTTCCAGTGGAGAATCGATCTGATGAATAACACCATCTTTCATAACCACCATTTTATCTGCCATGGTCATTGCTTCCACCTGGTCGTGAGTTACATAGATTATGGTTGTATCGAGTTTCTTGTGAAGTTTAATAATCTCTGCGCGCATCTGCACTCTGAGTTTGGCATCGAGGTTGGAGAGCGGTTCATCAAAAAGGAAAACTTTTGGTTTTCGCACGATCGCTCTACCCAGGGCTACTCTCTGTCTTTGACCACCGGATAGTTGTTTGGGTTTACGGTCCAGAAGCTCTTCAATTTCCAGGAGAGCTGCAGACTCTTTTACGATTTTGTCGATATCATTTTTGCTGAACTTTCTTAATTTCAACGCAAATGCCATATTTTCATAAACCGTCATGTGCGGATAAAGAGCATAGTTCTGGAAAACCATAGCAATATCCCGATCTTTTGGAAGAACATCATTTACTCTTTTATCCCCAATGTAGATATTACCTTTTGAAATATCTTCCAGTCCAGCGATCATCCTGAGAGTGGTTGTTTTTCCACAACCGGAGGGACCTACCAGAATTACAAATTCTTTATCCTCAGCTTCAAAATTTACATTTTTCACTGCATGAAAGCTGTTTTCAAAAATCTTATCAACATCTTTTACTACCACTTTTGCCATATTGTCCCCGGATTTTTTTTTAGTGCTAATTTATTTAGTTGAGTTACTATGATATTGTCAAATAAAATAAA
>JAGLWO010000581.1 GCA_023133395.1 Candidatus Cloacimonadota bacterium
ATAAGATTCAACATTGACTTTTCAAATGTACATTTCAATTAAAACTAATAACGAAATCGACCAAATGGTTTATGAGCTTTATAGTTTAACGGATGATGAAATAAAGATCGTGGAAGATAACAGCAAGACTTGACTCACAGCATAGCGTGAGTCTAGAATTGCGGGGAACCAACTGGATCTCGTTCTCACCCCATCCGGCAACTGCCGGATCGGAGCAAATCCGAAATCTAAAAAAATATTTGTTGCCAAAATGCACACAATGTAATAAATTTGTTATATGAAATTATTTAATTGGAATAATGATAAAAATATCTGGCTTAAACAAAACCGGGGAATTTGTTTTGAGGATATTTTATTTTATTTGGAAAATGATTGTCTTTTAGATGATTTGGAACATCCGGATCGGGCTAAATATCCTGATCAAAGAATAATGGTAATTAATATTGAAGGTTATGCTTGTTTAGTTCCGTATATCGAAACTGAAAATGAGATATTCTTAAAAACAATAATTCCGAGTAGAAAAGCTACAAAACAGTATTTGGAGGTAAAAAAATGATTGATAAAATTAATAAAGAAGAACGAGATTTGTTAAAATCCTTTAATCGGGGAGAATGGAAATCTGTCAATAATTTAGAAGAACGAAAATCTGATTTGAAGAATTATGCTCGAACAACAATGCGAAAAGAAAAAAGAGTGAACATTAGAATTTCTGAAAGAGACCTTAGAGAATTGCAAAGAAAAGCAGTTCAGGAGGGATTGCCATACCAAACATTTATTTCCAGTATTCTTCACAAATTCATTAATGGAAATTTTAGTTATCACAAATAGCAAGACTTGACTCGAAGTGAAGTGGGAGTTTAGAATTATTATCCGTAATTTTGCTGGTTTATCACCTTTTGGCTGGTTTGCAATCCTGAACCAAACATTTCGGTTCATCCGGCAACTGCCGGAATAAACCAGCTCTAAATAAAACCAAACAAATCGCCCTTTTGGTGTCTTGTTCGTGCAATTCGTGGCTAAAACTTTTTTAAATTGACACCAATCCTCGTAACACTTTCCTGCCATTCGTAACACGAAGGAGGTGCTATGTCCGAATTAATAAGGTTTGGTGTTTCGCTGGAAAAAGTGCTTCTGCAGAAGTTCGATAAACACATCAAAAAAGAGAATTACGCCAACCGGTCCAATGCCATTGCAGACCTCATAAGAGATAAACTCATCCGGCAGGAATGGACGGAAGATAAAGAAGTTGCTGGCGCCATTATCATGGTTTTCGACCATCATAAAAGAGACCTGGTAAATAACCTAACCAACATCCAGCACGATTATCATAAATACATAATTTCATCCCAGCATATTCACCTTGATCACGACAACTGTTTTGAAATAGTGGTAGTAAAAGGTAAGCCGCACAAACTGGAAGAACTGGCAAATAAACTGAAATCCGCCAAAGGTGTGAAACATGCATCGCTCAGCCTGGCAACCACCGGCAAAGAGGTGTAACCTTGCGTATCTCCCTGCTTTTCTTATGTTCCCTCTATTCTATTGAAGAGAGGGACAGCAGGGTGAGTTCAATACAATCTCCCTTCTCTGCTTACCTCGAGTCGTCGCT
>JAGLWO010000582.1 GCA_023133395.1 Candidatus Cloacimonadota bacterium
ATTAATACACTTAAACAAGCTTTTAGTAAGGATCCGGAATATGTGAAATCAATTAATTCTTTTCTATTTCCACTCGGGAAGCGTCTAAATCTTGCAAAGGAAGTTGCAGCTAAACTCAACAATGAATCTGTCTGGGGAAATCTGTTCCACATTTTAATTAAAAAACACCGTTTTACAATTATTATGGATGTTCTTTTCGAATTGGAAAACTCTATTCTGGAAAGCAGAAACCAGACTAAAGTCTCATTAAAAATAGCCCACGAACATCCTGATTTAATTATGAAAAATATTATAAAAGTAATCAAAAATGTTTTGAAGAAAGATGTGATATTGGATATTGAAATTAATCCGGAAATAATCGGTGGATTTATTGCTCAGACAGAATCACTTTTAATAGATGGTTCTGTGAAAAATAATTTAATAAGGTTAACAAAAATTAGGTTAAAAAACAATAAATGAGGTCGTTATGAAAATACAACCAGATGAAATAAGTTCGATATTAAAGGAAAAAATAAACAATTTCAAGTTTGAGATCGATATTGCTGAAACCGGGAAAGTTGTGCAGGTTGGTGATGGTATAGCCAGGGTTTATGGCATGGAAAATGTAATGGCTGGCGAGATGATCGAATTTCCTGGTAATGTTGTTGGGATGGCTCTGAACCTTGAAGAGGATAACGTTGGGTGCATTATTTTTGGTGAGACTCGGAAAATAAAAGAAGGTGATATTGCCAAAAGAACAAAACGTATCCTTCAGGTTCCAGTTGGAGAATCTCTTTTGGGACGTGTTGTTAATTCTCTGGGTCAACCACTCGATGGAAAAGGAATAATTAAAGCAAAGGAACACCATCCTGTGGAAAGAAAAGCACTTGGAGTGATTCAGCGACAGCCAGTGAAAGAACCTCTACAAACAGGTTTAAAATCAATCGATTCAATGATTCCAATCGGAAGGGGACAAAGGGAACTTATTATTGGTGACAGGCAAACAGGAAAAACTGCAATTGCAATCGATACCATTATCAACCAGAAAGATACTGATGTAATATGCATTTATGTAGCGATCGGTCAAAAGAAATCTTCGGTAGCAAAAATTGTAAAGATATTAGAAAATTATGGTGCAATGGACTATTCAATTATTGTCATAGCTTCTGCTTCTGAATCAGCCTCACTTCGATACCTGGCACCTTATACAGGTTGTACAATGGGAGAATATTTCCGGGATAAAGGAAAACATGCGGTAATCATTTATGATGACCTTTCCAAGCATGCTGTTTCTTATCGAGAGTTATCGCTTCTTCTTAGAAGACCTCCGGGTCGTGAAGCATACCCGGGAGATGTGTTTTATCTTCATTCACGTCTTTTGGAACGAGCTTCCAAACTTAATGATGAACTCGGTGGAGGTTCTTTAACAGCTCTTCCAATAATTGAGACTCAAGCTGATGATATTACTGCCTATATTCCCACGAATGTGATTTCCATCACAGACGGACAAATCTATCTTGGCAGTCGTCTTTTTTATTCAGGAATCAGACCTGCCATAAATGCCGGTCTTTCGGTTTCCCGTGTGGGTGGTAATGCTCAAATCAAAGCTATGAAAAACGTCACAGGTCAATTACGTGTTGACCTGGCTCAATATGCCGAACTTGAAGCGTTTTCTAAATTTGGTTCTGACCTGGATAAAGCGACTCAAGCTCAGCTTCGAAGGGGTGAAAGACTTATGGAGATTCTGAAACAGGGTCAATATTCACCATTACCTGTAGCTAAACAGATTTTCATTATTTTCATAGCAAATGAAGGTTACCTTGATAAAATTGAAATCGGAGATGTTAAAAAAGTTGAGGAAGAACTGTATTCAACCCTCGATTCTGAATATAAAGAATTTATGAAAAGTCTTACTAAAGAAAAACTTACTGATGAGACCAAAGATGCAATGCGAAAAATCTGTGAAAAAGTACTCTCAAAATTTTAAGGATTTTAGATGGCAACATTAAAAGAAATCAGAAATCGCATCGAGAGTGTAAAAAATACAAGACAAATTACGAATGCAATGAGAATGGTTGCAGCTTCAAAGCTTCGTAAAGCTCAGGAAAATATCCTGAAAGCCAGACCATACGCTGATTACATCAATGATATGCTCAAAACATTGAAGCTGAAAAATAAAACCACTACTCATCCGTTATTAGTTGATGTTCCTGAAGAAGGGAGAATAGCTTTTGTAATAGTAACTTCCGATAGAGGACTTTGCGGTTCCTTTAATTCACAGATTATTAGGGAAGCACACAAATATATTAAACAAAATCCACATGCTGATATTATTTGTTTAGGGAAAAAGGGTTTTGATTATTTTAAAAAGCATTCAAGGAAGATAACCGATTCATACACTGGCCTTTTCAATGAAATGGATTTCAGTGTTTCAAAAAATGTTGCTGAAAAGCTTCTTGATTTGTATCTGGAAGAAAATTATATTAAGATTGATGTATTGTATAATGAGTTTAAATCGGCTATCCAACAGAATATAACTGTGAAGCAACTTTTACCTATAATTCCAATAGAATCTGATGAAGTTACAACACTCGATTTTATTTATGAACCGGATGAGGACATAATAATTGAGGAATTAGGCAGGAAATATGTGCATGTTGATATCTGGCGGATAATGCTGGAATCTTCTGCAGCGGAACAGGGTGCAAGAATGACAGCAATGGATTCTGCAACCGATAATGCTGCTGAGTTGATTGATGTTCTCACACTTTACTTTAATAGAGCAAGACAGGCTGCAATAACTAAAGAAATAATTGAGATAGCTTCTGGTGCAGAAGCCATACAGTAATAGAAATTTATAAGGGGTATAAATGGTTTATGGAAGAGTAATTCAAATCATAGGACCAACAGTGGATGTTAAGTTCCCTGAAGGTAATTTACCTGCTATTCATAATGCTTTGAAAATCAAAAGAAAAGATAATCCAGATCTTGTGTTGGAAGTTCAAATGCATCTTGGAGAAAGTATAGTCCGTACAGTTGCAATGGACTCCACCGATGGATTAGTCAGGAATGAGAAAGTTATTGATACAACTGAACCGATTACTGTTCCTGTGGGGGAAGGAGTATTAGGAAGGATGATAAACGTTGTTGGTGAACCGATAGATGATATGGGTCCAATAAAGGCTGAACAGAGATACCCGATCCATCGTCAAGCACCTGTATTTGAAAATCTTTCTACTGAAGATGAAATCCTTGAAACAGGAATTAAAGTTGTAGATTTAATTGAGCCATATTCAAAAGGTGGGAAGATCGGATTATTTGGTGGTGCGGGAGTTGGAAAAACAATACTCATTCAGGAACTTATCAGAAATATTGCTATTGAACATGGTGGGTTTTCAGTATTTTCTGGAGTTGGGGAAAGAACCCGTGAAGGAAATGATCTGTGGCTCGAGATGAAAGAATCTGGAGTTATTGATAAAACTGCTCTTATTTTTGGACAGATGAATGAACCTCCCGGAGCACGTCAAAGAGTTGGATTAACAGGTCTTACAGTTGCCGAGTACTTCAGGGATGTTTCTAAGAAAGATGTGCTTTTATTTATTGATAATATTTTCCGTTTTACACAAGCAGGTTCTGAGGTTTCAGCTCTTTTAGGAAGAATGCCCTCAGCAGTTGGTTATCAACCTACATTGGCTACTGAAATGGGTGTTCTACAGGAAAGGATTACTTCAACTAAAGATGGTTCTATTACTTCAGTTCAAGCTATTTTTGTGCCTGCAGACGACCTGACAGATCCAGCACCTGCAACTACGTTCTCTCACCTTGATGCGACCACTGTTCTTGATAGAAGGATAGTTGAGCTCGGTATTTATCCTGCAGTTAATCCCCTTGATTCAACCAGTCGTATACTTGACCCGAAGATTATTGGAGAAGAGCACTATTTTGTTGCTCGTGAAACCCAGAGAATTATTCAGAAATATAAAGATCTTCAGGATATTATTGCAATTCTTGGTATGGATGAACTTTCCGAAGAAGACAAACTTATTGTTAATAGAGCTCGTAAATTAGAAAGATTCTTTTCTCAACCGTTCTTTGTTGCAGAAGAATTTTTAAATATGCCTGGTGTTTACGTACCACTCAAAGAGACTATAGAAGGATTTAAAGTAATAATCAATGGAGAATGTGACGATTGGCCGGAACAAGCCTTTTTATACGTAGGAAGTATAGAAGCTGCTGAAGAAAAAGCAAAAAAGATTCGTAAAGGAGTAATAAAAGTAGAAGAAACAAAAGAGTCTTCTTCAGGTGTTTCAATGAGTGGAAGAAGTAAAACAGATTCAATAGTTAAACCTATTGGTCCACGAAAGAAAAAAAGAAAAAGATAAAAAATGGATAAATTGCATTTAGAAGTAATTCAACCTTTCAAGATAAGAATTAGTAGCGATTTTGATCATATCATTGTACCTGGTGTTGATGGTGATTTTGGAATCGATATTAATCATACTCCATTTATAACTAAAATAAGACCTGGCATACTACAGCTTTATAAAGGGAATCAAATCGAAAAATACGCTATCCATGATGGATTTGTAACAGTTGAGAATAATATGATTAAGATTATCTGTGAAGTTGTCGAAAAGACCAATGAAATTAATGTTAAGAGAGCAGCTTCATCAAAGGAAAGAGCAGAGAAAAGGTTAAAAAGTTCTGCAGACGATATTGATTTTAGACGCGCGGAAGTTTCTTTGAAAAGAGCCCTAGTGCGATTAGAACTTGGTAGTAAATAGCTAGTATCAAAAAGTTACCCCATTTTTATGATATGTTTTCTATAGATTTACAGTTTGAAATTCAGCAAATGAATACAATATCAGAGATGGTTTTTTATTCCATATTTGATTGTTCTAATTGAGATTTTTAGAATTATGAAAAATAGATTTTTACTTTTTTTTATATTATTTGTTGTAATTGTTTTTTCATGTACAAAGAAAAATGAAGTTCAAAAATTGGAAAATGAAAAACGAGAAAATAGTTCGCAAATAATAATAGTTGACAGTATAAAATATACAAAGATGAAAAACATTGTTGAAAAAAAAGAGAAATCAAAAATAAATAAAATTGAGAAATTTGGTTTTACAAAAGGAATTTATTTAACAGCATATACTGTTGCATCTCCAATATTTTATTCAATACTTGATAGCGCCCAGGCAGCAGGAATAAATACAATTGTATTTGACCTAAAAAATATGAATGGGCATATTTTCTTTTCAATACATCAAAAAGGCTCCCTGACGCGCGAAAATGTTAATGCAATAATTAACATTCCTTATATTGTTAAAATCCTTCACAGACGAAATTTGAGAGCCGTTGCCCGTGTGGTTATGTTCCATGATCAATTTACCTCAGAAAGGGATTCCTTACTTCGTCCACAAAAATTTAATGGCTCACAATGGAAGGAAAGCGAAAGAAGAAAACCATCATGGTTAGATCCTTCTCACCCTGATGTTCAGAATGAACTCCTGGATATAATAGATCAAATTGCAAAACA
>JAGLWO010000583.1 GCA_023133395.1 Candidatus Cloacimonadota bacterium
ATTCTCTCTAATTGGGAAGATTATTCGCAGGTGCAAATTTTAGCTGAGGAAATCGCATTTTATTTTCATGAATATTATTGGTCGGAAGATCTTTATCCGATATCCTGTTCGGTGGTTAAGACAGCTTATTTTGAGAATATTTTAAATGATATATCCGAATTTAGTGAGACCTGGTCAGATAATGCTTCCGATGATATCTTTCACTTGAGCAGGCAGGATTGTATAGAATTCAATGAAGCCTGGGGAGTGTACTTACCTGCAGATGTAGATATTAAAGATTTTTTTTCAAATATACTGGAACATGAACCCCCTGATTCACTGGCTGAATTCTGCGATCGGATAGTTGCGAATATTGATAATTGCTTTATCTTTCAAAAATCAGATTATCCCACAGGTTATACATCGGACAATGTTGGAACAGGGATAATCTGGTTTCCCGATGAAGATACACAAGGCTATTTCATAAATCGTTTGGAAGAATATCTGCAATTGGAGTTCTCCAAAACCAACTGGCAGGAATTTTTAGGGAATTCTTTCTCAAAAGCAAAATAATTTATCCACAGGGTAAATTCAGGTCTTACTATATTATGAAAAGTATTTCAACATGTAATTTATTAAAATAAAGAGAATTAGAACAGATTGTCTTTTGTGGATAACCGGTGGAAAGTGTGTGGATGGATTTACTGGAACATACTCATTTGATATTTGTGAAGGGATTCTTAATTATTTGACAATTGCCCTTCATGAAAAAAAATAGTGGAAGTTGAAAATGGATAAAATTAATAAAGAGATTGAAGAACTTTTAGAGAAAGCTTTTCAGGAAGATTTTGGTGACAGCTGTGATGTTACCAGTGAAGCGATCTTCAAAGGTGAGAAAGGAAGTTTTGAACTGGTTTCCAAGGATGAAGGAATCCTCTGTGGATTGTTATGTTTCACTAGGGTTTTCCAGAAACTGGATAAAACTTGTTCTGTAGGAACTTTCTTCATAGATGGCGATGTGATTAAAAAGGGTGATATAATTGCAGAGATCAGTGGTAATATTGCGCTCATACTGAAAGCAGAAAGAACAGCGCTGAATCTTCTTTCCCACCTGAGCGGAATTGCCAGCAAAACTGCTCTTTTTGTAACAGTGGCAAGTGGTAAGTTAAAAATTCTTGATACCCGCAAGACCATTCCCGGCATGAGAGAATTACAGAAATACGCTGTTCGCTGCGGTGGCGGCTTTAACCACCGCATGGGTCTGTACGACATGGTCATGATCAAAGACAACCACACCGATTCCGCAGGTGGTATTACTCTGGCTGTTGGTAGAATAAGAAAAAAATGGGGTAAAACCTACAAGATCGTTGTAGAGACCCGAAATTTGGAAGAAGTAAAGGAAGCTTTAAGCTGCCAGGTAGACAGAATAATGCTGGATAATATGGATATCCCGACCATGAAAAAAGCGGTCAAATTAATTCAGGGAAAAGCTGAAATTGAAGCTTCTGGAAATATGAACCTTGAGAGGATTGCTAAGGTTGCTTCCATCGGGGTTGACTTTATTTCAGTGGGAGAGCTTACTCATTCTGTGAAAGCTTTTGATTTCTCTCTTCGGGGAAAAAGATGATAAAAGGTACCATTGAGCAGATAAAACACATCAAAAATAAACTTGGTGACAGGGTCATCATACCTGCTCACCATTATCAGGTTCCTCAGATTGTGGCTCTTGCAGATTTTGTGGGGGATTCTTATAAACTCGCCTTGGAGTGCAGCAGGACAGATAGTGAATTCATTATTTTCTGTGGAGTCAACTTTATGGCTGAAGTCGCCAATATTCTGGGTAAGCCACATCAGAAGGTTTTGATACCGGATATATCTTCAGGCTGTCCCCTGGCAGATACAATCGATGGTGAAACTGTAGCCAGAGTCTATAAGAAAATATCATCGCTCTGCGAGCGGCAGGTTATGCCAGTAGTTTATATAAACTCATCTGCTGAGGTGAAAAGTTTTTGTGGGGAAAAAGGAGGATCTGTCTGTACCAGTTCCAATGCCGCAAAAATTACAGAGCATTTCTTAGATAAGGGCAAAGCAGTATTTTTCTCTCCTGACTTTAATCTGGGAATAAATACAGCTCGTAAACTACAAATAAGCGATGAGAAAATAGTAAATGTAAAAAGAGACTCAAAACTGGAAACTACAGGGAATATAAAATCTGGGACTTTGTTCATCTGGGATGGTAGCTGCTATGTACATAAAGAATTCACACTTGCAGATGTTGAATCTCTTCGGGGGAAATATCCAGACATCAATATTATTGTGCACCCTGAATGTGATGAAGATGTGGTAAATTTGGCTGATATTTCCTCTTCAACTCAGAAGATATACGATGAGATTAAGAAAGCACCTTCAGGCTCCATTTGGGGTGTGGGAACAGAGTATCATTTTGTGGAAAGAATAACCAGAGAATTTTCTGATAGACAGATAATGCCCTTGAGAAAATCGATCTGTGTAGATATGGCAAAGATAAGCCCGAATAGATTGCTTGATTCGCTGGTATCGGTTTCCAATTATCTGGAAACAAAGGGTACTCTGAAATATGAGATCAAAGTTCCGGAAAGTTTCAAAGAAAATGCTGCACTGGCTTTAAAGAAGATGATTCAAATTGTAGAGGATTGATAGATGAGAAAATATTTTGATGTGATCGTGATTGGCACAGGAGTGGCAGGTCTTTCAGCTGCTATCTATCTGAAAGAAGCCGGACTTGATGTAGTAGTTCTGACAAAAGAAGAGAACATCGAAGAGACCAATACAAACTATGCACAGGGTGGAATAATTGCCTGGAAAGAAGGGGATAACCGCGATAAACTTATTCAGGATATTTTATCTGCTGGTTGTGATTACAATAATATAGAGGTTGTAGAACTTTTTGCAGAAAAGGGTCCACAATTGGTATTTGATTTTTTCATCAAGAAGCTGGGTATTAAATTCACTCAGACCTTGGAAGGTAAACTGGATTATACAGAAGAAGCTGCACATTCAGACAGGCGTGTACTTCACTTTGAAGATCATACAGGGGATGTTATCCAGAGCAATTTGATAGAGTATGCAAAGAAATTGGAAATTTCCATCCAGAAAGATCATACAGCTATAGACCTGATCACTAACAATCATCATTCAACAGATTACCAGGAATTTTACAAACCCCGCGAAGTTATGGGTGTTTATGTACTTGAAAACAATACAGGAATTATTAAAACGTATTTTGCAGATAAGGTAATTTTGGCAACAGGTGGTATTGGAAATCTTTATCAACATACTACCAACCCACCTTCTGCTACCGGAGATGGAATGAGTATGGCTTACCGGGCAGGAGCAGATATCATCAATGCTGAATTTATCCAGTTTCATCCCACTTCACTTTTTCATCGGGATATAAAACGTTTCCTGATTTCGGAATCGCTGCGCGGTGAAGGAGCCAAGCTCATCGATACTCAAGGCAGAAAATTTATGGAAGATTATTCTCCACAGAAAGATCTGGCACCACGTGATATTGTTGCTCGTGCCATTTATAAAGAGATGGGGAAAATAGGGTCAGGGTATATGCTCCTGGACATTACTTCCTATTATCAAGGGGAGATCCCGCTTAAAGAGCGTTTTTCCATGATATACAAAACCTGCCTTGAAGGTGGTATTGATATTACAAAAGAGCCGATCCCGATCGTGCCTGCTGCCCACTATTTCTGCGGTGGCATCAAGGTCGATCTTAAGGGGCGCAGTTCTATTAAAAATCTCTATGCGATTGGGGAAGTAAGCTGTACAGGTCTTCATGGGGCAAATAGGCTGGCATCTTCATCCTTGTTGGAAGGATTGCTCTGGGCGAAACTTGCATCTGGAGATATTTCCCATAATTTTAAGAAAATAGATCGTAAACGGTTGGATTCCATACCGGATTGGGAAGAACCGGA
>JAGLWO010000584.1 GCA_023133395.1 Candidatus Cloacimonadota bacterium
ATTCTTTGAAGACATATATATCGTGCGGCAAAGTTATGCGTTTACTACCATCGGAATTTAATATTGCCTCAATCTCTTCATAGTTATTACGATAAAAATCCTGCTCGTTGTTATTTAATCTGTTATAAACTTCCTTATAGATATAGAATCGGAGGACAGGCAGGGTTTTTTTTATTACACTCAGGGAAAAACGATATTCATTTTTTGTATGTTTGATTTGAGCTTTGAGAAGTCTTCTTTTTGCCAGTTCATGCAGGATATAATCGGTTTCTGAGAAAATTTCTGCTGCGTTATAAAGTTTA
Organism: Candidatus Cloacimonadota bacterium; assembly: GCA_023133395.1. Classification (GTDB taxonomy): domain Bacteria; phylum Cloacimonadota; class Cloacimonadia; order Cloacimonadales; family TCS61; genus JACNIV01. The sequence goes on from JAGLWO010000584.1 coordinate 303, forward strand.
TTTATAACTTTTGGATTGAGATTTTCCGTTATCCAGGGAAGCATTTCATTTCTGATTTTATTTCTGGTGAATGTACTCTCCTTATTGGAAAGGTCTTCTCGCCATTGGATATCTTCCTGAGAAAGGTATTCAGTTATTTCATTTCGTGAGAAACAAAGTAATGGATGAATAAGAGTTCCACTCTTGGGAGAAATTCCTCTCATACCCGTATAACCTGATCCCCTGAACATACGGTAGATTATGGTCTCTGCCTGGTCTTCCTTGTTATGACCAAGAGCTATTTTTTGAGCATTATATAAGTTAATAAGTTTATTAAAATATGTGAAACGAATTTCACGAGCCTGATTTTCAAGATTAGATTTTGTATCGATCTTTATATTATTATGAATGACTAATGAAATGTTTCTTTTAAAGCAGAATTCTTTAACAAATTCTTCATCTTTAATGGAATCTTCTCCACGTAGATTGTAATTCACATGTGCAGCTAAAAGAGAATACCCATATTCTGATTTAAGATGCCATAGCGCTAATAGTAATGCAGTAGAATCAGAACCCCCAGAGAAACCAACGAGTATTTTTTCTCCACTTTTAAGCAATCTGTGTCGGTTGGAATATTCTTCAAATTTTTCCAAGAAATTTAAATTCTTTTTCATAACCTTATCCTTTAAGGACTTACTACATACTATTGCTAATTAAACAATTTTCAAGTTTTATTATAACTTTTTATGTGTCAAACAAAAAGCTTGTAAGAATTTACATAATTTATTTTTATTGAATAAAGAATAAAATCAAATAGATAAGGAGTTAAGTATGAAGAAGTTACTACTTTTGGGTGATGAAGCTATTGCTCAAGGTGCTCTGGATGCTGGATTATCCGGTGCTTTTGGTTATCCTGGAACTCCCTCAACTGAGATTATTGAATACATTCAGCGCAATCCGGAAGCAATTGAACGCAATATTCACAGAACCTGGTCAGCAAATGAAAAGACATCAATGGAAGAAGCTCTGGGGATGTCATACGCTGGTAAACGGGCTATTGTAACAATGAAGCATGTTGGTTTGAATGTTGCAGCTGATCCCTATATGAATTCTGCTCTTACCGGTGCAAATGGCGGAATAATTGTTGCAGTAGCAGATGACCCTTCCATGCATTCATCCCAGAATGAACAGGATTCAAGATTTTATGCTAAATTTGCTTTAATGCCTGCGATGGAACCTGCCAACCAACAGGAAGCTTATCTTATGCCAAGACTGGCTTTTGAAATATCGGAAAAATATAATCTACCGGTATTATTAAGAATTACAACCAGGTTAGCACATTCTCGAGCTGGTGTTGATCGTCTGGAAGTTCTTAAAGAAAACAAGTTGCATTTTCCAGAAAATCCCAATCAATTTATGCTTTTACCTGCTTTTGCCCGTGTTAATTATAAGCGTTTGCTGTCAATTCAGGATGATCTTGTAAACGAATCCGAGAATTCACCTTTTAATCAATACTTTGAAGGAAGTGATAAATCGCTCGGTATCATTGCCTGTGGATTAGCATACAATTATTTGATGGAGAATTATTCTGCGAGTAAATGCGAGTATCCGATTCTGAAAATTGGTCAGTATCCGCTTCCCAAGAGGCAGATTAAGAAAATTACTTCAGAATGTGATGAAATATTGGTGTTTGAAGAGGGTATGCCACTTGTTGAAGAAATGTTAAAAGGTTATCTTGGTAATAATTTAAAGGTAAAGGGAAGACTTGATGGCAATTTACCACGTGACGGAGAATTGAATCCACAATTGGTACGTAAGGCTTTGGGAATGCCGGAACTTCCAAGTCAAAAAATTCCTGAAGTGGTAGTTGGAAGACCTCCTGCACTTTGTGTGGGTTGTCCTCATATAGATACATACAAAGCCTTGAATGTAGCTTTAGAAAAATACGGTTCAGGATATGTATTTTCTGATATTGGTTGCTATACTTTGGGATATTTACCTCCTTACAATGCAATAAATACCTGTGTTGATATGGG
>JAGLWO010000585.1 GCA_023133395.1 Candidatus Cloacimonadota bacterium
TGTCTTGAAGGAACACCTAATAATTCAATAGAATGTTGAATTGCATCTTCCACAGAACCTTGAGGTTTAATGTCTCTTTTTAAGAGATTTTTTGCTTTTGCCATGTAATCCACAGAAATATTTGCCCTGTGATGGACTAAGAAATAGAGTATAAATAAGATAAATATTACAAATAAGAATGTGTATAAGTTTTTTCTGTTATTAGTTTTTTTCTTGCTTATCTTTCTTCTTTTTTTTCTTTTTACTGCCATATTAACCTCATGTTTGTGGAGAGATGAATGCTAATGTTTATATTGAGTCAAGGATTTTATTCCGGAATTAGTAAAGATGGGCTTGGGTCTATTTAGACGTGAAGGGTATAAAGATAAACCAAGGGGAAAAATTACAAAGTAATTTCAATGAAAACCACTTAATAGGGTCAGTTCGTAAATCCAGTAAATTGAGCAGCTTTAGAGCGTGAAATCTTTTTATTTAACTGCTCCTGCCTAATAATCCGCTACATAACTTATTGCAATTAAATAGATTATAAATAATGTAAGTTCACAACCAAGCTGCATGCCATGGCGATCACACCATGTCCCACGCGATGCCGCATGGCGTTGTGCATAGCGTTGTGGCGTCGGGTATGATGTGGCATACCGTGAGTCGTGTTACATTTTGGACAGACACTAATTAATAAAGACTTATTAAACAATCTCGAATTAGCAGGTTGAATAAAAAAACCGGTCTGGAAATCCAAACCGGTTAAAATGGTGGGCGCTGAGGGACTTGAACCCCCGACCACCTGCTTGTAAGGCAGGCGCTCTCCCAACTGAGCTAAGCGCCCTGATATTTACAGTGAAAAACTTTTGTTTAACACTATCAATAAATTCATTTTTTAAAGAGCTATAATGTGGTCGGGGCGAGAGGATTCGAACCTCCGACCCCTGGTTCCCAAAACCAGTGCGCTAACCGGACTGCGCTACGCCCCGCACAGGTTGACACCAAAAAAAACAGCAACTCAGCGTCAAGGATTTTCTAGTAAAAGTCAAAATATAAGATAAAGCTAGAAAAAAGAATGGATGCTTTTAATGTTTACCACCTACATAATAGATAATATTTTTTACTTGACTCAAAATAAACAATAGCTCAAATTGCTTTTGATATTGAGAACATTTTTTATTTTTCTAATTAAATTCTCCGGAGGATTCAAAACGTCAAATTGAGCACATTCTTCAAATATTAAGAAGGAGGCGCATTATGAAAAGTATCAAATTAATGGTGATACTGATGTTAGTAGTAGTCAATGCCTTTGCTCTGTCGGAAGAGCAGGTTTCAAGGTTGAGAGAAGTTGAACATCTGATAATTGCTCCCGAAGAGTTCATCCCGCTGACAAACCAACTAGCAGATTTCTATTATGATGAATTTGGAATTCAAAGAACCGTGGTTGATCAACAGGCTATTTTCGATCAGTACAGCGGTGGTAACCCGGATGCTAATGCGATAAAGGCTTATATCGAGGATTTCTTTGATGATCCATCTGCATGGTTAGATTGTTCAGTATTACTGGTGGGAAGTGGAACAGAAGATTGGAACACAACGGATGAAAAAAATCGGATCATGGTTTTGGGTGAAACTGACGATAATTTTGTTGAATTGAGCGGAGATTCTTACCCTGATATTCCAATAGGTAGATTTCCAGCTCAGAATTTGGGTCAGCTTGAATTGATGATCAATAGAAATATTCAGTATATTGAGTCACCTGTATTGGGCTGGTGGAGAAATAAAGTACTGCTCGTGGCTGATGATGAGCACAAAAACGGTGAACTGGAAGGAATATACAGTATTGGGTTAAATCACACTGCACGTGCTCAGGATGTTGCAGAAGTTTTGAATGATGGGATCTGGGTAGATAAAGTGCTGGGTATCGAATATGATTTCGATGATTTTGGAAACAAACCTGAAGCAGCTCAGGATATTATCGACAAGATAAATGAAGGTCGCTTAATATGGTATTATATCGGACATGGAAATGAAGAAGTATTAGGAGATGAAGATTATTTTAGGATTTGTGATCATCTGCAACTTCTTCAAAATTCAGAACACCTGCCATTATTTGTTGCTGCTTCAACTAATGTTGGTCATTTTGATGATCCTGATTTCGATTGTATGGCAGAAATATTTATGACATATAACGAGGGTGGCACAATAGCAACTGTTGCTCCCAGAGGGCCTAGTGCTGGATTTGCAAATACAATTCTACTCAAACGTTTCCTGCAGAATATTATAAACAATGGAGATTATCTAGGTTATGGTTTTCTGGAAGCTAAATTGAATTTTAGTGCCTTCATTATGAATAGTAGGGTATATAATCTATTGGGAGATCCACTACTTTTCGTAAATCCACCAGGATCTGATGAATTGCTTACTATTAACGGGAATCCCGATACATTATTTGTGGGGCAGGAAGTAGAAATAACAGGACAGGTTGAACCAATCGCGGGTTTTGAAATTGCTGATATTAAGGTTTTTGAATCGGAATACTATATAAATTATACAAATACTTTAGGAGACCAGACGTATACCGTGGATTATTCAAAATTCGGTGAACCTTTCTTTGAAGATGAAGTATATGTTTTCGATGGAATTTATACAGACGAATTTGTCATTCCAGAGGATATTCAATTTGGAGAACATGGAAGGATAATCAGCTATGTTTATAGTGAAATGCAAAACATCGACTATGTAAATTATAACTATCCAATTGTCCTATCTGAACTTCCAAGTTTTACAGAAGACGATATCCTTCCTAGTAGCACTGTTAGAATGTTTAATTATCCAAACCCTTTTAACCCATTGACAACTATCAGCTATTCTCTTCCTGAAGACAGTGGAATTGAACTCCTGATTTATAATATAAAAGGGCAGAAAGTTCGTGAACTTGAGTCCGGATTCCGGGAAAAAGGTACTCATAACATTTTATGGGATGGACAGGATAATAATGGTCAAATCGTGGCAGGTGGAGTATATTTTTATAAACTAAAAACAGCATACAAAACGATTTCCAGAAGGATGGTTTTACTGAAATAGTGTCAAATGACCTTC